>CATJWG010000085.1 GCA_949744165.1 uncultured Eubacteriales bacterium
ATGGTCCGCGTGGCGGGCTACAGCACCTATTTTGTCCAGCTAACGCCCAGACTCCAGAACGAAGTTATTGCCCGCACTCAAAACTCCAGCGTGAAATAAGCGGGCCGGCAGGGAAAGGATGATATAAATGCTCAGTCCCAGGGAAAACGCGCTTCTTGCCCTTGAGCACAAGGTCCCCGAGCGCATCGTAAACCTTATCATGGACGCAAACATGCTCGGCACCTACATTATTCACGAGCGGGCCCCCGCGGTTCCGGGCAGGCCCTTCGGCAGCGACGGCGTGGACTGGTTCGGCGTGCACTGGCGGTATGAGCCCTCCAGCGGCGCGCCCATGGTTGACCCCGACTGCCCGCCCATTCTGGAGGACATTACCCAGTGGCGCGAGGTGGTAAGATTTCCGGACCTGTCGAAAATTGACTTCAAGGCCGAGGCGGAAAAGGAGCTGTCCATGCCCATGTACGACCCCGACAAGCTCAACCTCGTGACAATCATGGAGGGGCCCTTTGAAAGGCTGCTATCACTAATGCCCACAGAGGATGCCCTGTGCTCGCTGCTCGAGGAGCCGGAGGCTTGCGCGGAGTTTTTCAATGCCGTGGCCAGCCATAAGATTGAGCTCATAGACCGTCTTGCCGAGGCCTATCCCATCGACCTGATCGACCTGCACGACGACTGGGGTACCCAGATAAGCTCCTTCATGTCGGTGGAGACCTGGAAAGCGCTGCTGGCGGAGCCAATAGGGCGCATCGCGCGCCATTGCAGGGAGAAGGGTATACACGTCCAGATCCACTCCTGTGGCAAGATTGAGGCCATAGTTCCGGAAATGGTGAACGCCGGAGTGGAGCACTGGTCGTCGTGCCAGGGAATGAACGACATAAAGGCCCTGGTCCACCGCTTCGGCGGCAGGATGACCTTTTTCGGCTGCATGGACGTGCCGGAGGTACAGCGGCCGGGCGTTCCTCAGGAGGAGGTTGAGCGCATAACTGCGGAGCGCATTGACGATATCTGCTGGGGCGGCGCGGTGTTCCCTCTCGGCAACAGCACCATTCCGGGCCTGCGCGCGGCGGTTGAAAAGTCCCTGGCCCAGCGCGCCGATTTCTTCACAAGACCGGAAAACAGGGTGCTCCCATAAGCTTTGAGACGGTGATTATATGACAGAAAATTACATGAATCTTACAGCGCCGGTTTTTAATGTGCAGACCTATTCCATACACGACGGCCCCGGAATACGGGTGACGGTGTTTTTAAAGGGCTGCCCCCTACGCTGCCGCTGGTGCGCCAATCCCGAGTCCAACACGTCGGATCCTCAGCTTATGACATATCCCTCCAAATGCACCGGCTGCGGGCACTGTGTGCCTGCGTGTCCACGAGACGCGGTGAGCATAGGGCTTCTGCACGAAAAGCCCTGCGCGCTGACCGACCGGACGCTCTGCGTGGACTGCGGTGAGTGCACCGGAGTCTGCCCAGTGCAGGCCCGTGAGTTGGCCGGCAAGGAGATGAGTGTCGGAGAGGTGCTGCAAAAGGTCCTGCGCGACAAGCTGTTTATAGATGCCTCCGGCGGAGGCATGACGGTCAGCGGCGGCGAGTGCATGATGCACCCTGAGTTTACCGAGGCACTTTTGTACGCAGCGAAGCAGGAGGGGCTGCGCACGGCGATAGAGTCCTGCGCCTTTGCCTCGCGGGAGACTTTGGAGCAGGTGATGAGATACACGGACCTGGCTCTGCTGGACGTAAAGCATATGGACAGCTCCGAGCATGAACGTCTGACGGGCGTGCCGAATGGGCAGATACTGGACAATATCCGCTATGTCCGCAATGAGCTGAAAATTCCCGTGATTATCCGCGTTCCTGTAATCCCGAGCTGCAACGATTCTGAGGAAAACATTTCGGCTACTTCGGAATTTGTCAGGCGTGAGCTCGGCGCGGACGTGGCGGTGCATCTTCTGCCGTACCACCGTTTAGGTGAGTCGAAAAACGAGAGCCTGGGCCTCAAAATGGACATGAGTATAAAAGTGCCCAGCGACGGGCATATGCAGACTCTCAAGGCCATAGTCGAATCCTATGGCCTGTTCGCGCAGATCGGCGGATAATTTCCCGACTGTTTTGCGGCTGTGAGGACAGTAGAAGCAGTACTGCTGCGCAATATGCTCCGCTTGCGCCTTTTCACCGTGGGCCACCCGAACCAGCAGTGCCCAAAACGCCCCAACACCACCCCACTCACCAGTGCAGGCAAGCTACGGACCAGAAGGTCCGGGATTCTTATCCCTTAGGGCGTGCCAGAAACAGGCTTGAAACGTTAGGTTTCAAGCCTGTTTCATTTTAGAGGCACTATGAGACGGCGCAATTTTAAATTATTTCAGCTGTTTCCCGCTATGAGAAACAGCCGGTTTATGTTTGTTGCAGATTAGCAGATTACCCGCACGGTATACGCCGGCAGCTCTCTTATGGAAATACACAGAACATAAAGTTCTGCTTTCTGCGCGAGGACCCTGAGCTTTTTCAGTACATTCTAAACGATTTTCACAACCACAAGATTTTCCCCAACCTCACCCTTACCATTGCTTACAAGCCCCGAAGGCTGACCTCTGTCGGCACCCAGTTCGTCAGCGCCATTGCCGCCCATTACGGCATTTCCGCTGAGCTGCTGTGATGGCGACTGGACCTGAGATAGCAGGGATGCCTGCCCTGCCGGATAAGAATGTGACGCTTATTTATCATAGGCCCGTACCTTCGTGTATGGTATGGTTTGCGCTGGGGAACAAAGAAATTTTTCTTTGCTCCCCAGCGCTTTTGTGGTATTATAGGTGTATAAAAAATTATAACTATGGGAGGTGCGGGCATGGACGAGATAATGCGCCGCAGGTCAACGCGCCGGTTTCAGGAGCGCGGCGTGGAGCCGGAAAAGACGGAACGGCTTCTGCGCGCGGCGATGCAGTCGCCCACGGGGCGCAACGCGCAGGACTGGGAGTTCCTTGTCATCACGGACGAGCAGACGCGCCAAGCCGTGTCGCACATGAGCGAATACGCCATGTGCGCAAAAAACGCGCCGCAGCTTGTCGCCGTCTTGGCCAACCTTGAGCGCGCTGTGCAGGGTTACCCCCTGTGGAGCTGTGACATGGGCGCGGTCTGCCAGACTATTCTCCTCCAAGCCGAGCATGATGGTCTCGGCGCGGTCTGGCTCGCGGCCTGGCCGCACGAGGGGCGCGTGCAGTACATGCGCGAGCTGTTCAACCTGCCGGAGCACATTGTTCCCTACGCGGTTATTGCCATGGGCTACAAGCTCAGCGAAAAGCCCTCTGAGGACCGCTATGACGCAGGGAAGGTCCATTGGGAGAGATATTAAAGGAGGCGCCGAAATATGCAGCATATAGACCATATCCGCTTAAGTCCAGACGGGGAGAAGCTGGTGATACTCGACCAGAGCCTTCTGCCAGGGAGCGTGCGGTACATAGAGCTGACCACGGCAGAGGAAATGTACGAGGCGATAAAGAGCCTGCGTGTTCGCGGCGCGCCGGCCATAGGCATCTTCGCAGGGTTTGCCATGTACGTGCTCTCGCGCAGTATGTCTCGTGGCAGCCACGGGGAGTTTGCCCGCGAGTTTTTCGAGGTCTCAGCGTATCTGAATTCATCGCGCCCGACGGCGGTAAATCTGAGCTGGGCGCTGCGGAGGATGGAGCGCGTTGTAAGTGAAGGCGCGGGGCTTGCCGCGGACGCGCTTGAAAATCGCCTGCTGGCCGAGGCGCAGGCTATTCTGGATGAGGACATCGGTATGTGCGCTCGCATAAGCGAGCACGGCCTGTCGCTTTTAAAACCCGGCGACGGCGTGCTCACCCACTGCAACGCCGGCCCCATGGCCACCTCGCGCTATGGCACAGCCATAGGCCCGCTGATACTCGGCGCGGAGCGGGGAATAAAGTTGCGCGCCTTTGCCGACGAGACGCGCCCGCTTTTGCAGGGCGCGAGGCTCACCAGCTACGAGCTGCAAAACGCCGGTGTGGACGTCACTCTTATCTGCGACAATATGGCCTCCGTAGTGATGAAAAACGGCTGGGTACAGTTCTGCTTTGTCGGCTGTGACCGCGTGGCCGCCAACGGTGACACGGCCAACAAAATAGGCACCTCCGGCGTGGCTATTCTGGCAAAGCATTACGGCATACCGTTTTACGTGTTGGGCCCCACCTCTACAATAGACCTCAACTGCCCGAGCGGCGACCGGATTGAGATTGAACAGCGCGACGGGGAGGAGATACGCTCTATGTGGTATACCCGTCCCATGGCGCCTGCGGGCGTGCGCTGCTACAACCCCGCCTTCGACGTAACCGACCATACTCTTATAAGCGGAATCATCACGGAAAAGGGAATCTGCCGCCCGCCGTATACAGAGAGCTTGGCAAAGCTTTTTAAGTAAGCGGCAAAGCCGCTTATTTGAGGAAGGATTCACTCCGTTTCGCGCCTCACCTCCCGATGTTCGGCTCGACGCGCACTACGCGCAGAGAGTTTTTTGGCAGGCGCATGTCATGCAAAAAAACAATTAAAATTTATTCACGCCTGCACCCGAGCCGCCAAAGACGGCGGCAAAGTGCCCTTGGGGTACGGGCATGAACTGTGCGAGGCCTTTCAATTCTGAAAAATAACAAGGAGGAAAATAAAATGTCAATAAAAGAATCACCGTCGGCGTGCATTGCCGCCGACGAGAGCAATATAGCAAAAGTCGTGCTTTTCCCCGGCGACCCGCTCAGGGCCAAAACCGTTGCGGAGACCTATCTTGACAGCCCTGTGCTTTTCAACACGGTGCGCAACATGCTTGGATACACGGGCACATATAAGGGCCGGAGGATTTCCGTCATGGGCAGCGGAATGGGCATACCCTCCGCGACGCTGTACGCCCACGAGCTGTACAGCTTTTACGGCGTGGAGGCCATAATCCGCATCGGCAGCGCCGGAGCCGTGGCGGATGGAGTAAAGCTGCGCGACCTTGTCGTTGCCATGACGGCCTCGACCAACTCCAATTTCAGCGCGCAGTACGGCTTTCCGGGGATACTCGCGCCGCAGGCGGACTATGAGATGCTGCGCACCGCCGTTGCCGCGGCGGAAAAGCTGAACGTAAACGCCCGCGTCGGCCAGGTGTTCACCGCGGACATGTTCTACAACGCCAACGATAAGGCCGGCGAGATGTACAGGCAGTTCGGCGTGCTCGCGCTGGAGATGGAAACGGCGGGGCTGTACTGGGAGGCGATGCACCTGCGCCGTCGCGCTCTGTCGCTCCTGTCGATATCCGACCACATCTTCACCGGCGAGGCCCTGACCGCCGCCGAGCGTCAGGACAGCTTCAGAGAGATGATGGAGGTTGCGCTTGAAACGGCGTATGCTTTCGCGTAAGGGAGGCGCGGCAAAATGATAAGATTTTTCAACGGCCGTGTGCTCAAGATGAACGGCAACATGGACATAACCGCCGATGAGGTCTGGACCGATGCCGACAAGATAAGCTATATTGGCCCCGCGCGCGCGGACATGCCGGAGTTTGAGCGGCAGATTGACCTTCGCGGCGACCTGCTCATGCCGGGCTTTAAGAACGCTCACGCGCACACGGCCATGACTTTCCTGCGCTCGTATGCCGACGGCCTGCCGCTTCAGACCTGGCTGTTTGACAAGGTTTTCCCCATGGAGGGAAAGCTCACACCCGAGGATATCTACGATTTCACCACTCTGGGCATATTAGAATACCTCACCGGCGGCATAACCGCCAGCTTTGACATGTACTATATGCGTGCGCCTTATGTGCAGGCAAATCTTGACTGCGGCTTCCGCACCTGCATCTGCGGCGGCAGCGCGGCTTATGAGCTGATATCCGATGAGTACAAGAAGTACAACAACTCAGGTCCCCTTATCCGCTACATACCGGGTCTGCACTCTGAGTATACCAGCTCCGAGGAGGAGCTGCGCGCCGCGGCGCAGCTTTGCAGGGAGAACAAAGCCCCCTGCTTTGCCCACAACTCCGAGACCGAGAAGGAGGTAGCTGAGTGCCGCGCCCGCCGCGGCGGACTGAGCCCTACGCAGTTTATGGACAGCCTCGGCCTTTTCGACTACGGCGGCGGCGGCTTTCACTGCGTCTGGCTGGACGAGCGGGATATTGAAATTTTTAAACGCCGCGGCCTCTGGGCAGTAACCTGCCCGGGCTCGAACGCGAAGCTTGCCAGCGGAATTATGCCGCTGCAAAGGTACATGGACGAGGGGATGAATCTCGCAATAGGCACGGACGGAGCCTCAAGCAACAACGCGCTGGACATGTTCAGGGAGATGTACCTTGCCTGCGTGCTGCAAAAGCTCAAAACCGGCGACGCGGCCGCCGCTCCGGCAGACAATATCCTGCGCATGGCCTGCTCCGGCGGCGCACTGGCGATGGGTCTGACAGACTGCGACTGTCTTGCCGTGGGCAAGCAGGCGGACATGATAGTTATCGGTCTGAACCGCCCGAGTATGCGCCCGCTCAACGCCGTGGCGAAAAATCTCGTCTACAGCGGCTCGAAGGAAAATGTGCGCCTGACGATGGTGGCTGGGCGCGTGCTGTACGAAAACGGGGAATTTCTGGTCGGCGGCGACGTCGGCGCGCTGTACGGGCGCTGCGAAAAGCGCGTTGAGAGGATGGCGGCGCAATGAACGTAAAAAGCGAGATTGTTCAGGCAGGGCAGCGTCTTTACCAGGCGCAGCTCGTGGCGTCAAACGACGGGAATATCAGCTCCCGCTGCAAAGACGGCACTGTATGGTGTACGCCAAGCGGCGTATCAAAGGGCTTTATGAGCGAGGACATGCTCATTCGCATGGATTTGGACGGGAATGTGATTGAGGGCGGAAACGCCGGCTCCCTGAAGCCGTCGTCGGAGATAAAAATGCACCTCGGCATTTACCGGGAAAATCCCGAGATAACTGCTGTGGTCCACGCTCACCCGCCCGTTGCAACGACCTTCGCCTCCGCCGGCATACCGCTCGACAGTGCTGTTTTGCAGGAGACGGTGGTGCAGCTCGGCGTGGTGCCGCTTGTTCCCTACGCCCTTCCGGGCACCGCGGAGCTTGCCGGAAGCGTGGCGCCCTACTGCCGCGTCTACAACGCAGCGCTCATGGAGTATCACGGCGTTACGAGCTGGGGCAGCAGCGTGACGCAGGCTCTCCACCGCATGGAGAGCGTGGAGTATTTCGCGAAAATTTTGATGAACCTGCGAATGATAAACGCCGAGCGCCCGATGACGGCGGAGCAGATTGACGGACTGCTTGCCCTGCGTCCGGACTGGGGTGTGTCAGGCGGCGGAAGACCGCGGGGAAGAAATTAACATTGACAATTACTTAAAAATAGTTAATACTAAACTCCAAATCCTATACTCTTGGCGTACCGGCTTACGCAAATATATAAAAATATTTACGTATTTTTGTGTAAAATATGATGCATTTGTGTGGGATAATTGGCCTAAACCTTTCGTATAAAGGAGAGATATGATGAAAAAACGAATACTGTGCGCTCTGCTCGTGTTTGCTCTGGCGCTGGGTGTGGGACCCGTGGCCATGGGAGAATACGAGAACATGGACGCCAGCATCCGCTGCGTTGAATTTATAGAATCCATGGAGGGCTTTGCCGAGCGCCCGTACACCGACGGCACCGGCTGGTACATAGGCTACGGCGTCGCCTGCCAGGAGGGCGACTACGCCGACGGGATAAGCCGTGAGGAGGCAGAGCAGCTTCTGCGCGATGCTCTTGACGACTGTGCCGAGGCGGTCAATGCCTATCTGAGACGCTGCAACGCCCAGCTTACGCAGGGGCAGTTTGACGCGCTGTGCAGCATGACCTATAATTTCGGCGGCACCTGGCTTGACGAGGCCAACCGCCTGCCGCGTTATATTTCCCGCGGCATAGAGCACTACAGCGACAGGCAGATTGTCAACGCCTTTGCCGCTTGGTGCCACTCCGGCGGCGAGGTCAGCGAGGGCCTGCTGCGCCGCCGTCTTGCCGAGGCGCAGATGTTTCTCAACGACGACTACAGCGGCGAGAACGGCGGCTGGAGCTATCTTGTGCTCGACCCCGCCGAGGGCAGCGTGGACAGCGACATATACTGCTTTGAAAGCTCAAAGGCCTACGGCGTGCTTCCCACCGCCGTACGCGAGGGCTACGAATTTGCCGGCTGGGAGACCGAGGACGGCCGCCTTCTGCAAAGCGAGGACCGCGCAAACGAGAGCCTGCGCGTCACCGCCGTGTGGGAGGTCCTTGACCTCTACCCTGACGTGACGACGGACGACTGGTTCTATCTCTACGTCACACAATTAAGCCGTTTGGGCGTGGTCGAGGGCTTTGACGACGGCAGCTTCTATCCCGGCGAGGACGTAACCTGCGGACAGGCGCTCAAGCTAATCACACGCGCCGTAGGCTACAGCGAGAAAGCCGCGCCCGAGGATGGACACTGGGCGGAGAATTACCGCAAGTTTGCCGTGTCGAAGAAATTCATCGGCGAGAAGGATATGGAGGACCTTGACGCAGCCATAAGCCGCGACGAGATAGCCGACCTGACCGCCGCCGCGCTGGCGCTGGACACGAAGGATACCAGCGGCAATCCCTTTGCCGACTCTGACCGAGGCAGCGTCGCCGCCCTGGCACGCGCGGGGATAGTTATCGGCAGCGAAGAAAACGGTCAAAAGGTATTCAAGGGTCCCGACAGCATAACCCGCGCGGAGATAAGCACGATAGTCTGCCGCATAACCGAGTATGTCAAGGACAAGTCCATAGTCTTTTCCGACTATCTTGTGCCAATAGACCACGACCTTGCCTCCAATCCCTATGACAGGGACCTGTTCTATATGGACGGCAGCCGGGTTTGCTACGACGACCTGCGCTATGACGTGCAGTACGGCATAGACGTATCGTATTACCAGAAGGATATAGACTGGCAGGCTGTGGCTGATGACGGGATAGACTTCGCGATTATCCGCGTGGGCTTCCGAGGCTACGGCGAGGGTACGCTCAACGAGGACGAGCGCTTCTATGAGTATATCGAGGGCGCTCAGGCCGCGGGCCTGGACATCGGGCTGTATATCTTCTCCCAGGCCATAAATCCCGACGAGGCGCGCGAGGAGGCCGAGTTTGTGCTCGAACGAATAGGCGATTACGATATCACCTACCCCATTGCATTCGACTGGGAGCCGCTCAATTACACCGGCTCGCGCTCGCAGAACTTTGACTACAGCGTGCTGACCGATTGCGCTCTTGCGTTCTGCGAGACAATAGAGGACGCGGGCTACACCCCCATGGTGTATCTTAATCCGAGCTTTGCCTACCTGCGCTATGACATTGCCGAGCTTATGGACGCCCAGAAGATAATTTGGCTTGCCCACTATACGCAGAAGACCAATTATCTCTATGATTTCCAGATATGGCAGTACGGCTCCTCCGGCAGTGTGAACGGAATCGAGGGCCGCGTGGACATGGACATTGCATTCGTAAACTACGGCGCGAAGGCCGAAGAGGATACGGAATAAAGCCATAGACATCGGCATTAAGCTGTGCTATAATAAGGCCCAAAGCAGTACAGAAGGAGGGTGCTCAATGATGTGGATACAGACAGGTGCGGGACCTGACCTTACCCGTCAGGCGCAGCTTCAGGGCCGAAAACAACTGCTTGAGGCCCAGCGGCTGCTGATAAAGGCCACGACTCAGGATGGCGCGTCAGATGCCGTGGAGCGTTTGGATTCCGAGCTCGGCAAAGAGGTTGATAAGCTCAGCACGGAGCTGAAAACCGAAAAAAAGCAGCTATGGGAGCCCAGCGCCGAGGTGAAGGAGCAGCTCTTTCGCCCGCGCATGGACACACTGGAGCTGTCCGCAAGATAAAAAAATCCCGTCAGGCTTTAATAAGCCTGACGGGATTTTTTTATGCCTCATGCTCGCCGGCCTTGCGGCTGTGGCGGTGTGGGGCGAAATTTTCCACGAGCACGAACTCAAACATGAGCATGAGCACGGCCTGAATGACAAATAAGGCTGTCATCATACCGGAGCGGCTGTCGGAAAGGGTGGTAATGTTCATGAACGCCGCGGCCTGCACAAAAAACAGTGCCGCGCCAGGGCGGGCCCTCCCGTAATGGTAGGCCGCGAGCTCGTACCAGGCCATGACCGTAACGATAATTGCCAGCAGCTCCACCAAAAAGGCCCAGATAACTGGGTTTTCCGCGTTGTTCTTATAGCTGCATACCAGCCACATGCACGCGAACAGCACCGGCACGAGGCAGGCGCTCCGGCTTGTGGAAGCGGAACCATCGGCCTTGACCATAATAAATATCAAAGCCACGCCGCCGAAAATGCTTGCCGCGGCAAAAAGCCGCTCCAGCGACGGATAGCGCGCTCCGGGTGCGGAGAACATGAGCGCAACACCCAGCAGGGCCATAGCCGTGCCGCAGAGCTTGCACATGAGATCCGGCGCGAATGTGGCTGGACGCAGGGCCAGCGCGGGATTCTTTTCGCAGATACAGCGTTTTGACCACATAAGCGCCATTACGATGAACAGCGCGGCTGCGGCAAGCAGATATACTGCCATGAGCAGCGTAGTTTTCGCAAAGGGAAGCATGAGTCCCGTGTCCGGCTCAAAGGCGTTGATGTTTTCCAGCCAGCGGAAAAAGGCGCCAAACACCCCCGTTACCGCGGTTATAAGCACCATTTTCAAAGCGTCTTTTCGCATAATTTGTTGACCTTCCAAATAGAGTTAGTATGGGTGTTCCGCAAAGCCGCGCGGACTTCGCTCGCTCGGGCGTTGTCATGTGCGGCAGAGCCTTCGCCCGCTATGTAAGTATTTTATACCTGTTTTTGGCTTACGTCAAGTGACGCGTGGAGGTAGGACGAATGAGAAGAATAGCACTGTTTTCAGTCATAATGATAATATTGGCTTTTTTGCTGCCGATGGCCTTTGTCGCGCCACGGGAGAAGGGAGCGGAGCCGCCCCTGGAAAGCATGGACGAGCCCAGCACGGCTCCCGCTGCCCCAACGCCGGAAAACAGCTCCGCGCCGGAGCACGGACGCTCGATAATCGACAGCGACATGCCCCTGCGCGTGCTCGACGGCGGCGAGATCAGGGAAATGAGTATGGCGGAATATCTGCCGCTGACACTGGCCGCGGAGATGCCGGCCGCCTTTGATGGAGAGGCGCTTAAGGCCCAGGCTGTGGCCCTGCGCACCTACACGATATACTGCATGGCCAACCGAAAGCAGACGCATCCCGAGGCTGACGTGTGCACCGATTACGGGTGCTGCGCGGCATTCATGACCGAGGAGCAGCTCCGCGAGAGCTGGGGCGCGGGGTTTGAGAAGTATTACGCTAAAATTCTCTCTGCCGTGAGCGACACCGACGGGCAGTACCTTGTCTGGCAGGACGAGCCGGCGCTGGCGGTGTTTCACTCCTCATCCATGGGTCAGACCGAGGACGGGGGAAACATCTGGAGCGCGCAGCCCTACCTGGTAAGCGTAAGCTCGCCCGAGACGGACGGCGATGTGAGCAATCTTGTCAGCAGCGTGGAGATAAGCTCCGCGGATTTTTCTGCGAGTGTGCTGGCAGTGTTCCCCGATGCACAGCTTTCCGGAGAACCGGCCGGATGGATTGGGGAGGTCCGGCGCAACAGCAGCGGGCGCGTCGGCAGCATATACATAGGCACTCAGGAGATTTCCGGCACGACGATGCGCACCATGTTCTCTCTGCGCTCAACGGATTTTGATTTGAGCTTTGACGGGGAAAAGTTCATATTTACCGTGCGCGGCTACGGCCACGGAGTCGGCATGAGCCAGTACGGCGCCAACGTTATGGCTAAAAACGGCAGCGGCTACGGCGAGATTTTGGAGCACTACTACCCCGGAACGGAGCTGGTGGTATCTGTGTATACTTAAAAGCTGTATTCACAAGCGCGGCCGCCTGTTTTATGGAGTTTTGCGCCTACCCCGGGGAGCCCGAATCCCGGGGAAATTCAAGCGGGGGCCCCGCAGGGCCCTTTGGCCGGAAGGAAGAGGTACAGGAGAGGGGGCATCCGGATTGCCCTCTCTCCTGTCAGTGCTTTTGCTTACTTTTGCCGTTGCTGGCAAAAGTAAATCGCTCCCGCGGGAGCCCCCTGTCCCCCCATTAAACTACTCCTTCTATCTCAACTAACCAGGCAAACCCCCACAAAGTCCCCTCTCACTCCGGCAAATACACCTCCAGCTCCCCCCAGGAGCCAATCTTTGCCTCAAGCTCGCTCCAGCTCGGCAGCCACTTTTCCAGCTCCCGCCAGAGCAGATACTCGAAAACATACTCCACCCCGAGATGGCACGGCAAAATCTGCTCAATCCGCCGCTTGAGCTCCCCGATATTCTCCGGAATTCCCCTGTTGTACGGAAACGACACCTTAACCGTCCGAGGCGCGTCCGCCTCCTCAACCCGCGCGCGTATCCCGCACCCGGCGATGGTGCCGTTGAGCGCTGCGGCCGTAAAGCTTCGCATGTCAATTCTCAAAAGTGCCGCTATCGCCCTGCGCCTGTCCTGCGCGGTGATGTATGACGGCACGAAGGGCAAAATCTCCTCGTAAGCGCTCAGACCCGCGTCCTGCGCGCCGGCAAGAATACCCTCCCGCAGCGCCCCGTCAAGCTGCTCGCATATTCCGTCAAGCTGTCCGCCCTCGGCCTCCAGCTCTGCGCAGCCGTCGCCCTCGTCCAGCTCGTAAAGGCGCAGCGGCCTGAGCAGGTCCTTCAAATACTCCGCGTAACCCATCACACCGCCTGCCTTATCTCCAGCGCGCCCAGCTCCGGAAGCTGCGTCGCCCCCGCAGCCACATCCGCCGCCGGCGCCGTGAGCGCACAGTTTTCAACGCCGTCCACGCCCATAATTGCCGAGAGCAGCCGCGCCCTGTACACTCCGCGCCCGAGCATCCTGCCACCGAAGCAGCCGCGCACCGCCTCCTGCACGCGCGGCCTCACCTCCTCGAAGCTCCTGCCGTCCTTCACGGTCACCGCCGCCGATACGTTCACCCTCACCGGCTCCGGAGCCGCCACCGCTATGTCCACGCATATCTCCCTCTCGCTCTCGAGCACGCCGCGTACCGCCGCCACCTCAGCCGCGCTCGGAAGTCCCGCCTCGGTTGAAAAGCAGATGTCCACGGTGCCCAGCCCGCGTCTTTTCGGCTGCACCGTCACCGCCGCGATGCCTGCGCACTGCATGACTCTCGTCTCGTAGTATGCCGCGTTGGCCCCGTTCGGCAGCGTGCGGTAGCTGCCCACAACGCGGCCGCGCAGCGCCTCGTCGTCCTCCGCGTCGCATCCTCCCGTAAATGCCGCGACGTTTTTAACTCCCGATATTCCCGCCGGCGGCAGTAGCATGAAGCATATCTCCCCCGCGGCGGCGTTTCCCCGCGCTCCCGCCTCCACTGCCTCGGCTCTCACGTCGCACCACAGCGCGCCGGCCGGAATAACGCCCGCCGCCGTGCTGACGAACTGACTTTCGTCCGCGCTCATGCAGCGCACCCCCGCGGCAATGCGCGTATCCGTCCTGCGCGCCTCATCCAGGTAAAATCTCAGCTTACCCGCGGCCTTTTTCGCCTCTCCGCGCGCAAGTCCCCTTATCTGCGCGTGCATGTCCAGGTATTCGCCAATCGCCGTCTGCGGAAAACACTGCCTTGTCACGAACCGCGCCTGTGCCTCCAGCGTGTAGATTTCCCCCGCCACAGCCCACAGTCTCAGCGACATGTCCCCGCCGCTGACAAGCTGTGTGCCCGAGCGCTCGGTAAAGTCCTCGCTCAGCGTCCTGTAAATATCTTCAATAGTTCTCACTCACCCTCACCCCACAATCGAAACGTCCAGTCTTGCGCTTCCGCCGTCCGCCAGCGCCAGCGCCGCGCTCACCCTCGCCGTACCGTCTCCGCTCTCGGTGTATTCCACGTCCCTGACCTGAAGCTGTGTCTCCGGAGCGAGCGCCTCGTAAACCATCCGCCGCGCCGCCGCAGCTCTCTGGGATTTTTTCATTGCAAAGAGCGTGTGCAGCTCACTGCCGAAGTCCGGCATCAGGAAAAAGCCGCCCCGCCGCGCGCTCAGCCGCATCAGCGCCCTTTGCAGCAGCTCGTCCCTTCCCGCCACCGTCTCAAAGCCCCCGCAGGCGCCCCTTACATATCTCCCCGCCTCAAATTTAATCTCCATTTTTTAATTCGTACCGATGCTTCAGCGTGTCCCGCTGCCGTGGCACGGTAACTCTCCTGCTTCTGTATTTTTCCCTCCCCACGTCGTGCCCAGCCGTTTCCCTGCTCCGCTCACAGCAGCGAGAGCAGCTTTCGTATGTCCACGCCGTTGAGCAGCAGCGTTCCTACGACGTTTACCTCTCCGCGCAGCTCCATCTTCCCGTCCTCGCGCAGGCATACACTCGTCCCGCCGCTTTCAAGACGCACCTCTCCCGCACGCAGCTCCGAAGCGCTGCCCAGCGCCCCCGTGACAAACAGCTCATCCCCGCAGCGCGTTACGACAACCTGCTTGCCCTCCATCGGCGCCCAGTACACCCCGCCCGGCGACACAACCTCCACCCTGCGCTTCTCGCCCCCGAGCATAACCGAAGGCCGCTGCCCGCCCGCAGTCACAACGCCTATTTCCGATGCCGGTTCGCCCTCCCGAGCGCCCAGCGCCGCCTTCTCCGATAACCACATAATAAAAGTCCCCCTTATCCATCCGCGCCCTCCGTACGCAGCGTCAGCACCGTCCCCGCGCCCTGCCCGTCCGCCCAGCAGCGCGACTGCCATACGAGATAGCGCCCGTCCGTCCCGAGCGGCGTGTCCTGCAGCTCCGCCGTGTCTCCGGGAAACGCTGCGAACAGCCCCGGCAGCGTCAGCGTGCAGGTCCTGAAGCCCTCCGCCGAGCGCCGTATCTGGTACGTGCCCGTGTGCCGCATCGCGTCGAAGCCCGTCTTTCTCGGCACGTTCACAATCCGCCTGCATTTTCCGCCCAACGCCTGAAACCATGTGTTGTCCACCGCCGCCTCTCTGCCCAGCACACGGTTTTTCACCAGCGCGGAGGATATTACGCCGTAGCGGTCCTGTACAAAGCCCTGCGCCGAAACAGGAGTGGCCGCCGTAATCTTCCGAACCTTCCCGCCGCGCTCCCCGTCCAGAATCAGCCGTCCTTCTGGCGAAAACCGCGGCCTGACCCCCGCACAGAACTGCGCGAACTTGTCAATAACGCTCCAGCAGCTCTCCCCCGCGCCCACCGACAGGCTTGCCCTGACCTTTTCCAGACCCGTACAGTCCGCGTCCGGCACGCCCCAGGGCGCGGCGTGCCGCTCAAGAATGAAGTCCGCCGCCGCTCCGGTGTAGTCCGCGCTCTCGGCCTCGTTGTCCAGCAGCAGCGCCTGCATTCCCCTCCCGCGCAGGACCGCTGCGCAGCCCGCAGCGTCGGCCGAAAGCTCCAGCTCGTCCACCACGCCGGAGAAAACCGTCTCCTCCTCATGCACCGCCTTAAAGCACACCGCCTCCTCCAGCGTAGTGAGCATCTCCGGCGAATAGAGAAAGCTCACCTCAAAGCAGTCGCAGGGCGAACAGAAGCCGTGCGTCACGTCCCAGCTCAGAAGCTCCGGCAGGGCCCTGCTCTCGCCCGAGCAAAGTGTAATAAACCCCGTCATAACGCTCCCCCCGCCGAAATTCTCAGCACATCCCCGGGCTTTATCAAATTCGGGTTTTTAACCTGCGGGTTGAGCTCCAGCAGCCTTGAAAGCTCCATGCCGTTCTTCTCCGCAATCGCCCACATGCTCTCGCCGTACGCGGCCGTGTGAAAGCTCCCGCTCCCGCCGCGCTCCGACGCCGCCGCGCCCTGCGCCGTGAGCGCGCTCACGTCCTGTACTGCCTGTACCCCCGGAGTGCCCAGCCCCAACGCATAACCGCCGTAGCACTCCCAGAACTCAAAATCGTAGCTGACATAGTCCCGCGTCGGCTCCTGCCGCAGCCCCAGCGCGGCGAAATAAGCCGTTGTCGTGTCCCAGAGCGGATGCGTCAGCGTACCCGGACTTGCCTCGTAAAATACCGTGGCCAGGCGCTTAAACTCCGTGTAAGCCTCCTCTCCGGCAAACTCTCCCTCTCCCCGAAATACCCTGTGCTGCCGCCCCATGTTCTGCAGGGTGTACAGCCCGAAGGGCACCCTGTGCGAGACAAGCTCCTTTTTGTAGCTCATCTCGTAAACCCTCGGGTTGTGCGGCCACACATAGTCCTTAAACCTCATCGGCGTAAGTATCATAAAAATCCCTCCTCCCCGTCATACCAAGCCTTGCGCAGTTCGCGGCGCGCACACTGCGAATGAAATTAAACCGTTTTTCTGCGGCATGTGCGTCGGAAAAATACTTTGCGCAGAGCACAGCGAGACTTTCTCAAGAAAGCGGCTTCTCCGCTTTCTTGACGCTTCAATACCGCGTAAAGCCCGCGTCGTACCTCCTGCTGTCGCGCCTGAAATAGTCCGACACCCTGCTCATCTCAGAGCCCCGCGCGCCCACCGCGTTTTCATATCGCCTCTCGGGTCCCTGAAACGCCGCCGCGCCCGTCTCAATGTCTGTCCCGCCGCCTCGGGAACGTCTGTCGCCGTAGACTTCAAAGCGTCTCCCGTACCTTGCCCGCACCACTTCCGGCGTCTGCACAGCCCCCTCGGGTATCCGTGTCCGCTCCGTCAGCTCAGAGCCGTCCCCACCGCGCCCCGCGTCCCGTATATCGCCGCCGCACCCCGCCGTCCGCGCTGCCTCCGTCCTGCGCTCCGAACGCCGTATTTCCTCCCGCGTGTAAGCCCCCCATTCGTGTCCGACGCGGTTTTCCGCCGCGCCTGCCTTGAGCTCCGTTCGAGTCTCTCCCTTGCCGCTTCTGCCTGTCAGACACGCCATAAGCTCCCGCGCGCACTCGCACATTTCCTCTCTGCTCATAGCGCGCAGCGCCCTTTCAAACCCGCTCACCTTTAACCCCCCAGCTCGCGAAACCTCTCAATGTCAAAAGCCCCCGTCATGCCCGCCTCACGCTCTGAGCTCGCGACGTCCTCACCACCGGCCCCGCTCTGCCGCTCGTCCAGCGCCATGTGGCAGGCGCATCTCAAAACCCGCCGCCCCGTCATAAGACGCCAGCCCCACGACCCCGGCAAAAGCCCCAGCCTCCTGCAAACCACCCACCGCAGCCGCTCTGTCCAGTCCTCCGCCAGCTCCTCAAGCAATTCCTCCGTCAAATCCATCACCCCATATAATTTCGCGTGCAAAGCCCCGCGAAAGGCTGCCAAGCAGCCTTCAATTTGACTCCGTCTCCACTCTTCTCGCCGCCACAACGCGAATTTTCTCCGCCACCAGCTCAGACAGCCGCCCGTCCTCAGCAATTTCGCTCCAGTTGCAGCCCGTGTAAACAACCCGCCTGTCCGGCTTGACGATAACCAGGGAAAAATTCTCCAGTCTGTGAAAATCAATCCCGTCGCTTATCGCCTCGTCCGTGGCATAAAGCCTCGTCAGCTCCACCACGTAGGACGGCTGGTTGGTAATCGTCGCCACCGGCTCGCTCTCGCCGAAGGCCTCAATCACCCTCTCCGTCTTTTTCGCGCTGCAAGCATAGCTCTGCACCACCGCTATCTTTTTTCCGTCCGCCTCCAGATAAATGTCGCTGCTCGTAGGAAATCCCGCAATACTCATGTCTCACACCCCCTCAAACCGTAACGCTCGCCTTAAGCTCTATTCTGTTGAGCCCATGCGCCACCGTAAACGAGAACGAAACCACGCATACACTTCCGTCCTCGCCGCCCGGCTGCACACTCACGTCGCCGTAGCTGTCTATAAACTCGCGCTTGAGACTCTCCTCCAGCTCGATTACCACCTGCGTGCGTATGGCCCCGCGTGTCTGCGCGTTGTTTTTCGCCCTTGCAAACTTAGCGCGCAGGCTGTCGCGAATACGCGGAATCACGCTGTTCACCACCAAAATCGTGCTCAGCTCGCGCCAGGTTGTGTCCGGCGCGCCGCCGCTGGCGCTGCGCGTGGTAATCCCGCGTATCACGCTTATCTCACCCGACATGCTCTCCAGCGGCGTCACGCCCCCTCGCACCAGCAGCGTTATGTCCGCGTCTGAGAAATTCACCCCGATGCCGTCCAGCCCGCGCAGCACTGCCCCGCTCACCGGCAGCGCGGGGTCGTCGCGGCTGGCCAGTACGCCGCACAGCGCCGCGGCCGCACTGCCCGCCGTGCCCTCCGTCTCATGGTGCGACACCAGCACCATCTTCTCGCTCCCGAGTGCCTGCGCCGCGGCCACCAGCGCGCTCCTCGCCGTGAGCGCGCTCTCCACAATTCCTATGCGGTACTTGCTCTGCTCGTCCGCGCCCTCAATCGCGGCCTTGAGCTTTGCGTGTACCGCCGCTTCCCTGCTTCCGCAGACCATGTACTTCACCGCCGGCTCACCCATGAGCGCGGCAAAGGCCGCGTCATAGCTGCCCCGCTCCACACGCGAGCAGTATATAACCGGCGCGCCGTTGAGCAGCAGCACACGCGCAAGCTCCGTCATCGCCCCGCCGCCGAAAGCCGACATAGCCTCTGCGTAGCTGCTCACGGCTACGCACTTCCCCGCCGTACCCGAAACGCTCTCCGCCGCCAGTCCCACGGCCCCGCCCGAGCCGTAGGCCGACACGCCCCCGCTGACCTCATATGTGGTGTAAACCCCCGGCCTTTCGCTCACGTTCATCTCTTAACGCTCCCCCTCAATATAAAATCCGTAAATTCTCCGTCTTCTTTCCCCGCCCGAGCTATAAAGTGTGCCGTGGCCTCCAGCACCCCGTGGCAGACGAATCTTCCCGTCTCCCCGTCGGGAAGCGCCTGGCCAAATTCCAGAGAAGCAATCTTAAGCCCCTCCGGAAGCGCCTTGAGCGCAGGCACAATAAGCTCCGCGCAGCGCAGGCACTCTGCCGGACCGTTTTCCGCCCCCCGCGCCGCGTAAATGTCCAGCCCGAGCTCGAGCCGGCACCTCGCGCCGTAAAGCTCCGAGCTCAGCCCCGTCTCGGGGTCCGTCCCGAGCCCCAGATAGCCCCCGAAGCCCGCCGGCAGCCCCCGCGCGTTCCTTACGCTCACGCATACAAGTGCGCCCTCGCAGGAACGCAGCTCATCCCTCCGAAAAGCTCTCACAGCCCCCAGTCCCGCCGCGCCCAGCGTCTCAATAATCGCCTGTATCACATCCTCAAGCACCGCATCCACCCGCCTTTGACCTCATAATCCCCTCGCAGTGGGAGCCGCCGCCCATTTTCTCCCAGCGCAGCAGCTCAAAGCTCCTCTCCCCGCATCTGATAACAGCCCGTCCACCTCCGTCAAAGGCATCCGGGGCCGTAATAATAAGGTATTTGCGCCCATCACGCATTCCCGCCGGCGTGGGATACGCGTCCCTCTCCGGCTCCGTCAGGCTCAGCGGCTGAATAAAGGCCCTGCATTTTCTTGCCTCTCCGCCCTGACAAACGCAAATTTCCTGTCCGAAGGCGCTCACCGCGCCGAACCAGTCTCTCAACCTCTCACCCCTAAAAACGCGAAGCCCTCGTCGCGCAGATAAGCCGCGAGCACAGCCTCTGCCTGCCGCCGGAGCGAATCGGCCGTGACCTCACCCCCGCCGGCCCTGCACCCCACGGAAAAGCTTCCCGCTTTGAATGACGAAATAGCCGGCCTGTCCTCCGCGGCGATGTACATCGACAGCGCCAGCATCCCCGCCGCCGTAACGAATTCCTCCTTTATCTCCGTCGGAGAAACCCCCTCCCGCAGCCGTCTTTTCAGCTCCCCCGCCGCCGCGCGGCAAAGCGCCAGCAGCACCGTCTCCGAAATCTCCTGCGTGTACATCTCCGATGCAAAATCAAAAATCTCCCGAGCGTAAATCTCCAACACCCCCAAACAAAATACCCCCGCGCCCCGGCTCTCAATTCAACAGACTGTCAAAAAAGCCTCGCAGAGTTTCGCCGCCGGAGCAGCGAAATAAAGTCAAATCGTTTTTTCCGGCGGCGTGTACGTCGGAAAAAACACCCTGTGCGCAGCGAGCGTCGCAGGGCCCGCTTTGCGGGCCCAAGGCGCAGAGCGAAGCGAATCCTTTTCGAAAAAGTGGCTCCGCCACTTTTTCGACACGCTCTCATTTGAGCTTCAGAACCTTCGACGCTCCCTCGTACAACTTTGCAAAGCCTGAAATACTGCTCACCGCAGCGCGCTCAAGCTGCCTGTCAATCATCCTGTCGTACTCCACCGCCACGTCGCCCGAGGACACCATCTCCAGCGCGTAGCCCTTGTCAAGGCCGATAATCGTGCCCTCCGGGCAGGCCCCTGTCCTTATCAGCTTTGCCCCCAGCGGGTTTGTCAGCTCACCCGTCCCCTGGAAGTTGAGTCCCGTGAGCGGATTCTGAAATTCAGGCAGTGTCAGCAGCGCGAGCATCACGTCCGGCGACACGAGCAGCGTGTTCATGGAGTATGGGTCGAAGCTGTTCCAGAACGAGAGCAGCGCGCCGTAGCTGAGCTTACCTGCCGTGCCGCCTATCACGCCGTCGCCCACGGTGAACACCTTCGCCGCATTGGCGTTGCCGTCTCCGTTCAAAATAACGTCAATCGCGTCCTCCAGGTGCATCCTCATAATCTGAGCACCAATCTGCCTGAGCATGACCGAGAACAGGTCCAGCCGCTGGAAGCGAATGGCCTCATATGAGGCCACGAGCATACGCCCGCGCTTTTTCAGCCTTACAAGGTTGGAGCCGGCCTTCACTGTGGTCACCGGCATCGCCGCGCCCTCTGCCACGAACTTGAGCGACTTGCTGTCCGCGTCGTTCTCGGAGTAAATGCTCCTGTAGTCCATCCCGTCAAAGGCCGTCACCGTCGCGGTAATGGAGGGCAGAATGTTCCCCTCCTCCATACCCGCGCGCACGCTTCGGGACACATACTCCGGAAACAGCACCGCCGACGCGCTTGAGGCGAAGAACTTCTCCACGCAGTCGCTCTGCGCCCCGCGCACCTTTATGCCGAAGCGCTTTAGCTGTCTCTGAAAGGCGTCGAGCCCCTCAAATACCGTGCCCCTGTAGCTCTCGCTCGGGTCCAGTCCCTCAAGCACCTGCGTAAAGGACTTCCCCGTCTCGGAATACATCCCCTTGTCCAGCTTAACGTCGTTAAATTTGTAATTCATATCCCCGCACCCCCATCACATAATAAAAGTCACGCTCTTGTCCGCGCTGTCCACATCCACAACCAGGCACTTCACGCCTCCCGACTCCGCCGCGGCCACTCCGCCGCCGCCGTCTGCGCTCAGCTCCACACGCCCGAAGCCTGGTTCCGCGCCGCTGTACGGCACGGTCACCGCCCCGCCTATCACGACGCCCGCGTACTCGCCGCACAACCCCGTAACGAAGCCGTCGAAAGCGTCCCCCGCGCCGCAGGGCGACACCGTCCCCGCGCCTGTAACCTTCACAGCGTCTCCGGCCTTCACTCCCTCGCCGATAAACGTAAGCGTCCTTTCTCCGATGCCCTCAAAAGAAATCTTCATTTTGCCCATACACTCCTTATATTAAATATTCCGTGCATTCCCCGCCGTCAAAATCAGTGACCTCGTTCAGCCCCGGCAGCTGCGTCCTGAACGGCAGCTTCTCCGAAACCCGCTTCTCCAGCGCCGCGCGCATTTCCTCAAGCTCCTGCGCGCCCATACTCTCCGCCGCCCCCGAAAGGGCCCCGTACATATCCCGCTGACAGATAAGGCACAGCCTCTTCACCTCGTCCCTGAGCCACCCGAGATAACCACGCCCCACGTCAGCGAGCGCCTTGAGCTGCGCAAACTCCCCCGCGAAGCTGCGTCCCGCCTCGGACTCGACAAAACCGCCGAGCCCGCCCGCGCCGCAAAACGCCTTGGTCACCCCCGCGTTTCTCTGCGCCGGCACCGCCACAAAGCTCCACTCGTAGGCGTCGCGCGCCCCGCGCAGCACCGCGTGGCACAGTCTCCCGCCGTACTCCTGCCCCTTCACGTGCCCGCAGCTTCCCGTTTCCTTCCCGCATATGCTGCAAACGCTCTCGCTCACGCTCACACCCACGCTCGTCTCCTTTTTTATGCCTCCCTCAATCTCGGCGATGAGCGTTTCGTTCTCGGGCACGCGCAGCATGTACGCCCAAGCCTTGAGGCAGACGTATTCCTCCCCCGCCGCCGTGGTTTTCTCCGGCATGCGCACAAGCTCCGTGCGGTAAATTCTCGCCACCTGCCGCGCGCTGGACCAGTCGTGGTCGCTTATCCCCGTCCTGCCTGCAAACAGCGCCGCCAGCTCCTCAAGCGCGGAGACCTCGAATCGCTCAAAATCCCTGTCAATCTCGTTGTCGCACAGAATAAGCGAAAAGGTAAAGACCTCCGCCGCCGTCAGTTCCTTTTTGCTTAGCTCGTTGATAAGCTCCAGGTCCCGCGCGGAAACCTCCCCCACGCGCTCCGCCGCCCCTTCTTTAAGAATCCTCATAGTCATGACCTCCCCAAATTTTCCGCCTGCGCTCTGTATAGCTGTGCATGCGCCTCCTCAACCGTATCCTGCAAGTTAATCTCGTCCCACACAACCTCAAAGCCGTCCGCGTACCCGTGCAGCGCCAGCCACAGCATGCAAATCCTCTCAATCACCGGCGTGAGCGTGCGCCGCAGCGCCTCGAGCTCGCTGGTCATCATGTCCGCCTGCTGAGAGCTCATGCGCTCCGTGGACGCCCAGCTCAGCCCCAGCATAAACGGCGGAATACCTGTCTTGGCTATGAGCTGCTCCAAAATCTGCCGCACCGGCGCGGAGGAATCGAGCGTCTGCCCATCCGCGCCTATAGCCTTGATTTCCACGTCGCCCATGGCCACAAAGTCGCGAATCTCGCCGCTTCTCGTGCTCTCCATCGCCCTGCTCCATTGCTGCGCGAGCTGCCTTACCCTCTCCCCCGCACGCGGCGAGTCCCCCTGCGGCCGGTATACCACCGCATATCGCACATTGCCCGAGCGCTCAAAGTTCGCGCCTATGGAGGCGTAAATCTTCAGCAGAATCTCCGCCAAAAACGGCATACTTCTCAAAAGCGACACGCCATACGGCGAGTCCGCCTCGGGATTAAAGGGCGTAAACAGCAGCAGGTCCTGATACGGCAGCGGCCGTGCCTGCCCGCTTTCACGCGAGCACAGCGTAAAGTCCAGCGGCGTGTCCCCCTCACGCACGAGCACGTCCCGCACGTTTCCGCACAGCACCGCCGCTATCTCCCGTCCGCCCTCGGTCACAATCTCGCCCACAGCCCGCCCGCAGGTGAGCATACTGTCCAGATACATGTCCAGAAAGCTCTGCAAGCCCCTCTGCCCGCGCCCCGTGTCAACCTCGCGTATAAATTTCTCCAGCCCCGCCTGCGCCGCGGCGTTTTCGCAGCTCACCGAAAAGCCCCCCGCGAGCCGGATAAGCTTCAAAATCGCCGCGTCCACAATCGGCACCGCCTCGCGGATGGCCCTGTACAGCCCCGCGTCCCCGCCGCCGAGCGGGACATATCCCTCCAGCGCCCCAAAGGGCTGCACGCCTCCGCGCCGAAGCTGCACGGCCTCGGCTGCCGCGTCCTCCCTTTTCCTTCCGAATTTCCACATATCCAATCCCCCGTCTTTCGCCTCGCCTCAGCTCCATCTCGGAACGCTTATGGCAATCTCACAGTCCGCCGCGCTCTCATCCCCCGCCGCCACCGTCGCGGCGAAATATCTTATCTCGTCCATGGCATGGTCGTTCTCCTTCCTCGGCAAGTCCCTCCCCGCCTCCGTCTCCTGCCATCGGTAGAGCGCGAACTCCCGAATCGCGTCCCCGCAGCCGGAGCAAATCACAATCCTCCCGCTTTTTAAAAGCTCCGCCGTGAGCCGGATACCGGAAAGCACCTCGTTTTTCGCCTTCACCACCTGCATCCCCCGCCGCCGCAGCTCGAGAATGAAGCTCGCCGCCGACGGGTCAGCCACCACGCGCTCAATCGTCCTGCCTCCCGCCAGCTCCAGCAGCCGGTCAGCATACTCCCCGTCGGTGAGCTGCGCTCCCTGCTTCTTCGAGTCGTAGTAAAACTCCCTCAGCCGGTACCACACCCCGCCGGAGAGCCCCCACAGCCCAAAGGACGCGGGGTTTGCCGTGCCATAGTCGCAGGATATAACGTATCTCCCGCAGGGCTCCGCCGGCGGCTGCCTGACATATTCGGGCCCGAAGAAGTCGTATACCAGTCCCTGCGCCGCCGTCCAGCGCCCGAGCACGAAGCGCTCATAAAAGCTGCCGGAGAACATCCGCGCATAGCGGGCGATAACTGCGGGCGACAGCCCTGGGTTGTCCTCAAGACTGAAATGTATGTACAGCGCCCTGCGCTGCTCGGCCTTGAGTATCCACTCCCTGTAAAACCAGTGCTCCGGCCCGTCGGGGTTGCAGTTGAACCACAGCCTGCTTCCCGAAACCGAGCAGCGCGCTATGGCCTGCTCAACGAAGCTTCGCGGCATAAGCGCCGCCTCGTCGAGCAGCGCCCCCGCCAGCGTCACGCCCTGAATAAGCGCCGCGGAGCTCTCGTCCTTCCCGCCAAAGAGCAGGAATGAGTTTTTTCTCCCCTCCCGCCTTACGTACAGCAGGTTTCTCGACAGCTTTTCCTCACATTCAAAGCCTAGCTGCCTCAGAACCGGCAGCAGCACGCTCACCACGTTGCGCCGCAGCGCCGTAATGGTCTTTCCGCACAGCGCGAAATACTGCCCGTCGAAGTCCGACATGGCCCAGAAAAAGAAGCCCAGCGCCATGCACACCGTTTTCCCGCTTCTCACCGCTCCGTCGCATATAACCGCCTCGCGGTCCCTGTACGGCGAGCTGCCGCTCCACCAGGTCAGCGCCAAAAGCTGCGAGCGCGAAAAATCCCTGAATTTCATTCCGCCTCATCC
This sequence comes from uncultured Eubacteriales bacterium, assembly GCA_949744165.1. Classification (GTDB taxonomy): domain Bacteria; phylum Bacillota; class Clostridia; order Oscillospirales; family Oscillospiraceae; genus JAMPGF01. The sequence continues at coordinate 24,883 of CATJWG010000085.1, forward strand.
CCCGGCTCCTCCGGCCCCGCTCCGGTCCCTGCCTCCGACTCCCCATCCTGCTCTCCTGAGCCTCCGAGCCTCTGTGCTGCCCTGTCCAGCGCCTGAATAAAGCCGTCGTCCGTCTCCCGCCGCTTTTCCCCTCCGGCGTCAAGCAGCAGCTCTATCAGCTTTATTCTGTCGATGAATTTAATGTCCACCGCCCCGTTGGCCGCCCTGTGTATTGCGGACAGCGCCGTCAGGTCCAGGCAGCCAATCGCCTCCGGCTCCTCCAGTCCCTTGCCCCTGAACGCCAGCGCCGCCGCGTCCGCGCCCGTGTTAAACGCCAGAGCCCTGGCCTGCTCCAGAAGCTCCTGTCTGAAATTACTCTCGCTCAAACCGCTCCCTCCTCACCCCTATCGCCCCGGGGCAAAAAAATAGCAGCAACACCTGCAACAAAAAATATTTTCCTCCCAAATTTTTCATAAATGCCCTTGCATTTCCGCCGCCATATTGTATACTTGATTCATAGAACGACAATATGCGCCCGACCGCGCATCAGGGAGGTTTTTCTATGGACGCTCACTTTGAGTGGCAGGATCAATACAATATAGGAGTCGAGGTCATCGACAGGGAGCACCAGCGCCTTTTCCGGATTATCAACAAGCTTTTCTCGTTCCAGGAGGACGATAAGGACAGCCAGTGGACCTGCCAGGAGGGCATAAAATTTTTCAAGTCCCATACCATGAAGCATTTCACCGACGAGGAGGCCTACATGGCCTCAATCGGCTATCCGTGGCTTGAGCAGCACCGCCGCATCCACAAAGGCTTTCGTGAAAATACTCTGCCGTCGCTTGAGCAGGAGCTTGAGCGCACGGACTATTCCCCCGATGCGGTGGAGCACTTTTTAGGCGTGTGTACAGGCTGGCTTATCGGCCATACGCTGACCGAGGACCAGGCCATCGCCGGCGGCTCCGGCACAAGCACCTGGGACGGCCTGCTGCCCGACGAGGAGCTG
>CATJWG010000086.1 GCA_949744165.1 uncultured Eubacteriales bacterium
CGTTGTCAACCTCGGCATAGGTATGCCCACTAAGTGCCTGGACTATCTGCCCGAGGGCGTTGACATATGGATAGACACCGAGAACGGAGCCGTCGGCCTCAACGGAGCCCCCAAGCCCGGCGAGGACTTCGACCCCAACGTGGTCGACGCCGGCGGACGTACCTCCACGCTGAGAGTCGGCTCCGCCTGCTTTGACTCCTTCCGTTCCTTTGGCTACATCCGCGGCGGACATATTGACATCACCGTGTTGGGCGCTTACGAGGTTGATGCCCGCGGCTGCCTGGCAAACTGGATGATTCCCGGCAAGGCCGCGGCCGGTATGGGAGGCGCCATGGACCTGGTGACCGGTTCCAAGACCACTATCGTAATGAGCACTCACACTGACAAAAAGGGCAACCCGAAGCTGGTCCACAAAACCGAGCTGCCCTGGACCGGCTGGCGTTGTGTTGACTACTTTGTATCCGAGCTCGCCGTCGTCCACTTTATCAAGGATGAGTACAATATCCCCCGCCCCTTCCTTGAGGAAATTTCCAAAAAGACCACTATCAACGAGGTCCTTGAAAAGACTGGCGCCGACATGATAGTCAGCAAGGGAATCAAGTTTATGGAAGACATTGACTAATCAGACAGCAGGCTTTGCCTATTGTTTGAGAAAATTCGCTTCGCTATGCGCCTCACCTCTTGCCGCCAACGGCGGCAAGAGGTTCGATACACGCTGTGCGCAGAGTGTTTTTCCAAATGTGCACGCCACCGAAAAATATTTTATTATCTTCACGCCTACGCCCGCCACGGACTGTAATAAAGCGCCCTTGGTGTGCAGGGGCTAAGCTCTGCGGGCACGTTTCGCGGCACTCTCGCGCAAGGTCTGTGACTTTAATTTTGAAACGGACGGTTGGATATGAACACTTCGCTTTTCAAGTACGCTGTGGAGGTTGAGCGAACCAGCTCCATTTCCCGTGCGGCACGCAACCTGATGATGGCTCAGCCGAACCTGAGCAAGGCGATAAAGGAGCTGGAGGAGTCGATTGGTTTCGCCATATTCGAGCGGACACCCAAGGGGGTTATTCCGACGCCGCGTGGAAACGTGTTTCTCGACTATGCGCGCAGTATACTCTCCCAGATTGAGAGCATAGAGGCGCTCTCGGCTGCCGTAGGAAAGGACCTTCAGAAGTTTGCCATAACCGTTTCACGTGGAAGCTGGCTGTCCGGAGCAATCGTAAGCTTTGCCTCTGGCCTGGACGAAAGTCTCGGGCTCGACCTCGACATTCGCGAGACAAGCTCCATGGAGGTCATCAACAACGTCACCAGCGGACGCTATAATCTCGGCATAATCCGTTACCGCTCCATTTATGAGCAGTATTTCAGTGATTTTCTTGCTCACCACCGCCTCAGCTCGGAGACAGTCTGGGAGTTTGAGTGCCTTGTGCTCATGTCATGCGGGCATACGCTGGCAAATGTGGAAAGGCTTGAGCCGGAAATGCTCACCGACTGCACTGAGATAGTCCATGGCGACACGGTGATACCCTATCTGTCCTCCCGCGGCGATGCGGGGCAGGAGCACGGCATGCAGGCCAGCCGCCAGATACGCCTTTATGAACGTGGTAATCAGTTCGAACTGCTCAGCCATATGCCCACCACCTTTATGTGGAGCTCACCGATACCCGAGGACATGCTTGGCCGCTATGGCCTTGTGCAGCGCCGCTGCCATGTGCCTGACAACAGCTACAAGGACCTGCTCATCTATCCCAACGGACATCGCTTCACCGCGCTGGAAAAGCGCTTTATCGAGCAGCTTGGCTCAGCACGCGAAAAGGTTGCCGCCCAGATCTTTAATTAAGTAAATTAATGGCGTATTGACTGTTGACAACTGCTTTTGCTTGTGGTTAAATAGGTTAAGTAGCCGCGTCAATGGCTCCGCGGCCAACAGACAGTCAGGCGTCGCCGCGAATAGAGTTGATTATTCGTCCCTGAAGCCTTCCGGCTTCGGGGATATTTTTAATTCGCTCGCAACTCTGTGGTAAATTTAAATCTGCCGCAAAGTAACGGAGAACGGTGCAAACATGGCTCTTCAAGCCTGCACCTGACCTCTGCGGCGGATTTAACTCCGCCGCACGGTGACGGAGCGCATTATTAATCAAAGTTTTCGCCCGACTCTTATAAAAGGCGGCGGGCTCAGGGCGGAGACCAATTTAACTTGCACATAGGAGGAGAAATAAATGGAAATCAAGGTCATCAAGACCACTGTGCCTGCGATTAAGCCGGTTGACGAGTCTAAGCTTGGCTTCGGCTCCATATTCACAGACCATATGTTCGTCATGGACTGGGACAGAACTGCCGGCTGGCACGACGCACGAATCGTGCCGTTTGCCCGTCTGTCGATACATCCTGCGTCTACCGTACTGCACTACGGCGCGGAAATCTTCGAGGGCCTGAAGGCCTACCGCACAGTTGACGGGCGCATCTGCATGTTTCGCCCAGAGGAGAACTTCAAGCGCATGAATAACTCAGCCCTGCGCATGGGTCTGCCAACCTTCGACGGCGATTTAGCTCTGGAGGCGCTCAAGCGTCTCGTTGAGCTCGACGCTGACTGGGTACCGCACGGCGAAGGTACCTCGCTGTACATTCGTCCATTCATTATCGGTACAGACGAGCATCTCGGTGTCCATGCGGTGGAGCATGCGCAGTTTTACATCATCCTCTCACCGAGCGGTAGTTATTACGCCGGCGGTTTGAGTCCCGTCAAGATAATGATAGAGTCCGAGGACGTGCGCGCCGTTCGCGGCGGCACAGGCGAGGCCAAGTGCGGAGGAAACTATGCCGCAAGCGTGCGCGCCGGAGAACGCGCGGAGGAAAAGGGCTTTGCCCAAGTCCTCTGGCTCGACGGCGTGGAGCGCAAGTTCATCGAAGAGGTCGGCGCAATGAATATCATGTTCAAGATAGCCGGCAAAATAGTCACCCCTGCGCTGACCGGCTCCATTTTGCCCGGCATTACGCGCAAGAGCATACTCGAGCTGCTTCACCATCGCGGCATTGAGGCCGAGGAGCGCCGCATAAGTGTGGACGAGTTGGTCGCGGCAATGGAAAGCGGCACCCTTGAGGAGGCATGGGGCTGCGGCACCGCCGCCGTTGTCTCCCCCGTCGGCGTACTGGCCTACGGCGACAAGGAGTACGTGATAAACAACGGCAGGATTGGCCCGACCTCCCAAATGCTTTACGACAGCCTGACCGCAATCCAGTGGGGCCGAGAGTCCGACGAGTTCGGCTGGGTGGTACCCGTAAAATAAGGAAACAGGCCGCAAAGCGGCCTGTTTCCTTACAGACTTCAGAAAAAACCTCACAGAGTTTCGCCGCCGGAACGACGAAAGAGAATTAAATCGTTTTTGTCAGGACACACGCCTGACAAAAACACTCTGCGTGGAGCGAGCGTCGAATTATCCGCCTTTGGCGGACAACAAAGGCGCAGAGCGCAGCGAAGCTTTCTCGAAAAAGTGGCAAATCCACTCTTTCGACACGTTCAAAAGGGAGAAGTCGGCGTTGCCGGCTTCTCCCTTTTGAAGTTATACTATCTTTTCTATAAACTCTACAACCTCGCGCACGGTGTACAGCTCACGGATTGCCTCGTCGGTTATCAAGATGCCGTACTCCTCCTCCAAGGAGGTTATCAGCTCGACCACATCGAGCGAATCCGCTCCAAGGTCGTCCACAATATTCGTGTCCATGCTTATCTCGTCTTCGCTCACCTCAAGCTGCGACGACAAAAGCTCGCGCACCTTCTCAAATACCATAACAGTTCCTCCGTCAAAATCCTCCGCCTGCAAGCGGCGGGGCAGGTGCGGCCCACCGTCAGGCCCACTCACGGCTGGACGGCTTGCCGCCGGTCTCGGTTTTTTCGTAGGTTACCACCACGCGGCGGTTCGGTTCACTGCCAGTTGAGGCTGTGGATACGCCCTCATAATTCTGAAGCGCGGTGTGTATCACATGGCGCTCATACGAGTTCATCGGCTCCAGCGCCATGCTGCGGCGGTATTTGACCGCCTTGGCCGCCATCTTCTCCGCCAGACGCACAAGCGATTCCTCGCGCTTGCTGCGGTAGTTCTCCGCGTCAACGCTGACGTGCAGGCGCTTTTCGCTGCCGCGGTTGACGCTGTAGTTAACCAGGTGCTGGATTGCGTCAAGCGTCTCGCCGCGGCGGCCTATAACCGCGCCCATACCCTTTCCGCTGAGGTTGACGTTGATTCCGCCGTCCTCACGCTCGGTAATCTCCATCTCAGCATCTACACCCATACGCTCGAGCAGTCCGCCGAGGAAGTCCTCAACCTTATCCCGTTGTCCGTCGCGCACCTCATAGCTCACACGCACAAGCGCAGGGGATGCGCCAAGACCCAAAAAACCGGATTTAGCACGCTCAATAATCTCCACAGAGACCTCGTCGCGCGTTACCCCAAGCTGCTGCAATGCAGAGGCGATGGCTTCGTCTTCGGTCTTACCGCTTACTTCTATTGATTTTGTCATAGTGTTTTAATCCTCTTTACTGATCTTGTTCGTCGTCTTCGTCCTCATCAGGCTCGCCCTCACCGTATTCACCGTCCGTGCCCTCTGCCTCATCCGTCGCAGCCTCGTTTTCTTCCTCTGCGGCATCAGACTCAGGCTCCACGCACTCAGCGGTGCCCTCAAGCGCGGCGACAATATCATCGGCCTCGGTCTCGTCAATTGACTTGCCGAACTCGGACTCGGCAGACGCTGCGGCGGTTGCCTCAGCAGCGGCCTCGGGATTTGTGAAACGGTCGGGCACATAGGCTCTGCCGCGTGCATAACGGCGGTTGCCAACCTGCGATGCAGGTTTCTCCTCCTCGGTCAGGCCGAGCTTTTTTCGGCGCTCCTCCTTCTCCTGACGTACAGCGGCTGCACGCAGCTCATCCAGCTCCGCCTTCTGCTTGGCCTGAAGCTTTTTCTTGCTGGTATTGGCGTTGCGGGTGGTCGCCCCCTCGGCCTTGAGGCGCTCGGTCTCCTGGCGCTTACGCTCATACTCCGCCTCACGCAGCTTGTCGCGCTCAAGGCGCTGTGCGTCCTCAGCGTCCATTATCTTCTTATAATGCCGGTTGAGTATAAGCTCCTGAATAACGGCCAGCAGGCTGTTGGCAATCCAGTAGACGCCCAGCGCGGCCGGCATGATGAAGCCGATATAAACCGACACCAGGGGCATCATAAGATTCATTATCTTCATCTGCTGCGCCGCGGCCTGAGCCTGTGCTCCGCTGCCGGCAGAGGGATTTGCAGCCTGCGTAAGCTTCATGCTAAGCCAGCTCATGACGCCCGAAATGACAGGTATCAGGAACAGGCCAAATGCAGGCAGCCAGTCAGCCGCCTGAGACCAGTCGCACTTGACGAAGAAATTCCACTGCGGCATATCGCCGATGTTCAGTCCAAGAAAGTTGTAGTTTATCTGCACAAGCTTCTCGGAAATGTTGGCAAAGCTGTCCCAGTGCGCGGATATCCACTGCGACTGGGCAAGCTGGATATACGCATCGTTAATCGTAGAGGCAAAACCTGTTTCGGTAAGCTTTGCCGCTATCTCTCCACCCTCAGCCAGAAGCTCGGCGGGAACTCCCATCATGGTGGTCAGCGGATAACGTATTGCCTGATACAAAGCCAGCAGTATCGGGAACGGAATCAGGGACCACAGACATCCCGACATGGGGCTGACGCCCTCTTCCTTGTAGAGCTTGGCAACCTCCTCCTGATACTTGCGCTGGTTGCCCTCATGCCGCCTTTCCAGCTCCTTCATTTTGCCCGAGAGGCGGCTCATGCGCATCATGCTCTTCTTGCTCTTCATCTGGAAGGGCAGAAGGATAAGCTTAACCACGCAGGCAAACAGGATGATGGCCACGCCGTAGTTGCCCACAATCCCGTAAATCCACAGCAGCAGTATGCCAAAGGGTTTCGCTATTGCGTTTAACATATTCTTCTCCTGTTGTCTCCGGAGCCCTTATCAGGTGTCATCCTTTAGTGGATTGCCACCGTATTTTCTATGGCACCGGGTCGTAAAAATCGTGCCCGCCCCTGTGAAAGGGGTGGCACCTGGACAGGCGCTTGACAGTCAGCCAGGCGCCTTTTGCGGCCCCGTATTTCTCCAGAGCCTCAAGCGCGTATTGGGAGCATGTGGGCACAAAGCGGCACTGCGGCTTTGTCAGCGGCGAGATTCGGCGGCGATAAAATCCAACAAGGGCGATAAGCAGCCTTTTCATGCGTTTTCTCCCTCCGTTTTCAGCAGTGAGAGCTTTTCGCATACACGCATGAAGCTTTGCTCAAGCTGGCTGTAGCTCGCCGCAGCGGCGCGCTTACGCGCAACTATGACAAGCTGTATTCCGCTCAAAAGCTCTTGCTCATGCAGGCGGTAAATCTCCCGTATCCGACGGCGGACGCGGTTTCTCACCACGGCCTTGCCCACCTTTGTGCTGACGGTTATGCCTAAGCGGTTTGTGCCTTTCCCCGTTTTTCGTGCGTACAGTACGAGGTACGGCGCAGCAGCGCTTGCTCCCCTTGCATAGAGGCGGCGAAATTCATAGTTCTTTTTCATGGTAACAGTGAACTTCATTGCCTTATCCCCCTCTCAGCGAGCGATTTGTGCATAAACGGCCCAAGGGCGACCCCAAGTCGCCCAAAAACCGATATTAAAAAACGCCGTACCGGACCAAATTAATGGGTGAGACGTGCTCTGCCCTTCGCTCTGCGGCGGGCGAGAACCTTGCGGCCGTTAGCGGTCGCCATTCTCTTGCGGAAGCCGTGCTCTTTCTTACGCTGGCGCTTTTTGGGCTGGTAGGTTCCGATCTGCATTTTTGTTTCTCCTTTCGATTTTATACTCAACGGCGGGCCCCGTGGGGCTCACTGTAGTTGGCGTATAATCTGTGAATTCAAAACCACGTAAAGCAAATTATACCTTAAATTTATATTCTCTGTCAACCACGAATTGTTGTGAGAGGAGGTTTTTACGTACACAAAATAAGCGGCCTTATGCGGCCGCTTATATAAAAATCACCTGTCCCACAGCTCCTTGGCCTTTTCAATAATAAATTGCCGCGTCCAGTCGCCCATGTCGGGGTCCTTCAGAGCAAAATCTATAAAGGTGGAGATGTAGTCCCGCGGATTACCCGTGTCATAGCGCCGGCCTTCAAAGTCCACGGCTACCATCCGCTTATGCCGGCACAGCACCCGCATGGCGTCGGTGAGCTGTATCTCGTCGTTCCGGCCCGGCGGCGTCTGCTCCAGTATCTCGAAAATCTCCGGCGTGAGCACATAGCGGCCCAAAATAGCGTGGTTTGACAGCTTCTCCTCCGGCGTCGGCTTTTCGTTCATGTCGTGTATCTCGTATACACGCTCTTCCAGCGGACTTATCGCAAGAGACGAATATTTTGCAATGCTCTCGTCGCTGACCTCACGGCAAGCCACACTCGCGCAGCCGTACTTCTCCGTAGCATCTATCAACTGGCGCAGCACGGGTTTTCCCTCGTTGTACATAATATCGTCGCCCAGCAGCACGGCAAAAGGCTCGTCCCCTATATGCTCCCGCGCACAGTATACCGCGTCCCCAAGGCCGCGCTGCTGCTTCTGCACCACGAAACTGAACTTTGCCAGATGCGCGGCGTGCTCTATGGCCTCTGCTTCCCGCATCGCGCCTTTTTTCATCAGGCGTTCATAAAGCTCGGGATCCGGCAGGAAGTGGTTGTCCATAGCCTTTTTCTCACTGCTTGTTATGAGCACTATTTCCTCTATACCAGAGGCTACCGCCTCCTCCACTATGAACTGCAAAACCGGCTTGTTCACAAGCGGCAGCATTTCCTTCGGCACCGTTTTCGTCGCCGGCAGCATTCTCGTGCCCAGCCCCGCGGCCGGTATTACCGCTTTTCGTATATGCATACTGTTTTGCCTCCGTTTGCACGGGCGGGAGTCAGAAGCGCCCGCGCCGCTTTATTTTTTTAGTCCGTCAATTAGGTTTTGAAAAAATCGCTGCCTTGGCAAAATACGTGTCAGCGGCAGGCCAATTACAAACAGCACTATAAGCTCGCCCAGTCCAACCCACAGCGCGCTCACGCCGAAGCTTGCCAGCCCCGCAGCGGACAAAGGCTCGGGTACGGATGAAGCGGCAATCACCGCGCCGACTATCACGGCGTTGAACAGCACCGGCATAAGGCAAGCCAAAGTACACTGAACCCAGCCGCGGCCGGTTTTGCCTATCGCGGCTGTACACAGTGCAGCCAGCAGCGTAGCCAGAGAACCGAAAACAATGTCCAGTATCCCTATAGGGCTGAGCAGATTGGCTATAAGGCAGCCAACGAACAGGCCCCAGGACGTACAGGGAAAGAAGAATGGCAAAATACACAGGGCCTCGGACACTCTGAGCTGAATTTCCCCGTAGCTTATCGGAGCCAGAACCATGGTCAGCACGGCGTAAACCGCCGCCACTACAGCCGACAGGGCCAGTTTTCTTACGGACATTGTTTTCATATTAAATTCCTCCATTTTCTACTTGCGCACGTTTCTCCGCGCGCCGGCAGGGTGTGGAAACCTGCCTCAGTATAATTTATTCAAACGCTGGGCGGATTAAATTTTTGACGGCATGGAGTCGTCCTTTAAAATCCACTCATCGACGTTTGTGATTGTAAAATCGTCCTCGCCTGTTCTCGCGACAACCTTGACGATGCCGGCGTTTATTATCTGCCTCCGGCACATTGAACAGGAGGTCGTGTCGGCCAGCAGTTCGCCGGTCTTAGCGTCGCGGCCGACGAGATAGAGCGTGGCTCCTATCATGTCGCGGCGGGAGGCGGAAATTATGGCGTTGGCCTCGGCGTGGACGCTGCGGCACAGTTCATAGCGCTCGCCGGAGGGAATCTGCATGGCTTCGCGCGTGCAGTATCCAAGGTCCGAACAGTTTTTGCGCCCGCGAGGAGCGCCATTGTAGCCGGTAGATATTATCTCGTCGCTGCGCACTATAATCGCGCCGTATTTCCTGCGCATACAGGTCGAGCGCTCAAGCACCGCGTCAGCTATGTCCAGGTAGTAGTTTTCCTTATTCATGCGCACATCCATCGCCGTCCCTCCATTTCATTTTTCATAAAAATTGGCTTTGTGACCTTATAGTAATAAAATATTTCCGCAAAGTCAACAAAAAATATGGTACTCGGCTGTGAAACGTGTTAAAATTAAGAAAAAGTTCAAAAAGGCGGCGCGAAGCGCCGCTCAGGGAGACATACAATGTGAAAACTAACTATCAGCTTGAAACCGATTCCGTGCTCGCTTCGCTGGACGGGACGCTTCCGAAGCTTTTGTTGCATAGCTGCTGCGGGCCGTGCAGCAGCTATGTGCTGGAATACCTAACACGGTATTTCGACGTCACGTTGGTGTTTTACGGACCTAACATCCAACCGCGCGCAGAGTACGACAAGCGTCTGGAGCATCAGAAGCGTGTGCTTGAGCACTTCGGCGCAGGATACATGGAGTGCGAGTACGACGGCACAGCCTTTGACGCTGCCGTGCGCGGCCTGGAGGCAGAACCCGAGGGCGGAGCAAGGTGCACCGCCTGCTTCGCCCTGCGTATAGGCGAAACGGCCCGGCTGGCCGCGAACCGCGGCTTTGAGTATTACTGCACCACGTTGAGCATATCCCCGCACAAGGACGCGCAGCGGATAAACGGGATAGGCCGCGCCATGGGTGAAAAATACGGCGTAAAATGGCTGCCCTCTGATTTCAAAAAGCGCGGCGGATATCAGCGCAGCATTGAATTATCCAGAGAGCTGGACCTGTACCGCCAGGACTACTGCGGCTGCTTATACAGCCGCGGTTCAAGCAAAGCTCCCGTGTCGCAGGCTTCTCAAATCAATGGTTGCGCTTCCGATTTGTCGGAACAGGTATCTGTGCCAGCAGCACCGCCGCGAACATAAGCACGCAGCCGACGTATTCCCGCGCGGCAAGCCTGTCCCCGAGTATCACCGCTCCCGCCAGCACGGAAAAGACCGATTCAAGGCTCAGCAGTATGGTCACAACCGTGGGGTCGGAGTCCTTCTGCGCCAAAATCTGCAGCGTGTATGCCACTCCGCTGGAGAATATGCCCACGTACAGAAGCTGCGGCAGGCAGGACACAATGGCGCCCGCGTCCGGATTCTCAAAAGCGAGCATCCCAGTGCCCGACAGGAGCGTTACCACCAGAAACTGGATGCAGGACAGATGTATGCCGTCCGCTTTCTGAACGAAATGGTCAATGCAAAGTATGTGAAAAGCAAACACAACCGCGCAAAGAAGCACATAAAAGTCGCTCGGCTCAATGGAAAAGCCCTCCTTAACGCACAGCAGATACAGCCCCGCGACAGCAATCACCGCGCTGATCCAAACCTGTGCAGGCGCCCTTTTGCGCAGAAAAATGCCAAACACCGGCACAAGCACGACGTACAGTGCGGTTATAAACCCCGCTTTCCCCGGCGACGTCTCACCCAGACCGAGCTGTTGAAGATTCGAAGCCACCGCAAGGAAAAAGCCGCAGCAGACCCCGCCGAGCACGAGCGCGCGGCGTTCAGTGCGTTTTTCCTCCGGTGTTTTTTGAGTGCGCGGCGCGCGCTGCGCGGCAACGCGCGAGATAATCAGCAGCACCAAAAAGGCTATCGCCGAGCGCACAGTGTTGAATGTCAGCGGGCTGACATAGTCCGACGCCACGCTCTGCGCAACAAATGCTGTGCCCCAGATAAGCGCGGCCAAAATCGGGAATACGTTCTGTCTGATTTTTGATTTTGTGTTCATTGTCCTTCGTCTCTCTGTCTGAAATCTGTTTTTTGACCTATGTGTCAGCCGAAAAAGCCGTTGGTAACGTCGCCGTACTCTCCGCTTTCATCCGGCTCGTCAGTAGTCTCAGGCTCAGCGGTGTCCTCGGTCTCGGGCTCCGCTGACGCTTCCGGCTCCGAAGTGTGCTCAGGCCTTGCTGCATCCTCCGGCTCATCAGCCCTTTCACGGAATACTACGTAGAGCGTGTGGCCCTCATGAACTTTTGCAAAGACGTAGCCTGCAGGGGAGACGACCGTCTGTCCGTCAACCTTGACCTCGGCGACCTCAAAGCCCTCGTCGGGCGTGAAGCTGAAGCCCATACTCCCGCCGTCGCTTACGCTTACCAGCCCGCGCGGCTCCACTGTGCCTCCGGGGCCTGCGGTAACAGCTATGGAATGGGTCTTAGGCTCCGGGGTGTTCTCCGGCTCAGGGCCGGCCGGAGGTGTCGCCGGCACATCCGTACCCTCCGGCGCAGACGGAGGCTCGGGCGCGGACGGCGGTATAGGCTCCGGCGTTGGTGTTGCGGACAACGTGGGCTCAGGCGTTTCCTGCGTGTCCTTTTCTGTGCTGAGCCGTCCGCCGAGTGAGACTAAAATTGCGGCCAGCACCGTTAGCAGCGCAACGGTCAGTACAGCATATTTCGCTTTTCGGTTCATAAACAGACCTCCAAAAAACTATGGGGTGAAAAACATGGAAAAAATCGCACTTGTTACGGGCTCGTCCCGCGGAATCGGACGGGCAATAGCCCTGCGCCTGGCGCACTCGGGCTACAGCCTCTGCATAAACTGCGTCGAGCGTATCGGCCTTGCCCGTGAGCTCGCCGAACAGATTAACTCCGCCGGCGGACGCGCCGTGGCGTACAGGGCCGACGTGTCCGACGCCAGCCAGGTCGCAGAGATGCTCGCGGAAGTTAATCGCTCGCTCGGCAGCGTGTCCCTGCTTGTCAACAACGCCGGCATCGCCGGACAAATGCTGTTTCAGGACATAACGCAGGAGCAGTGGCGGCGCTATTTAGGCGTCAATTTAGACGGCGCCTTCAACTGCTGCCAGGCCGTTCTGCCGGACATGCTGCACGAGAAATCGGGCTGCATCGTCAACGTTTCCTCTATCTGGGGTCTTCGCGGCGCCTCCTGCGAGGTGGCCTATTCCTGCTCCAAGGCCGCTCTTGTCGGCCTTACGCGTTCGCTTGCCATGGAGCTGGCCCCCTCGGGCATAAGGGTCAACTGCGTCTGCCCGGGAGTTATAGACACGGATATGCTCTCATCCCTGCCTGACGGCACGCTCGACGAGTTGGCGCAGCAGACGCCCATGGGCCGCCTCGGCACTCCTGAGGACATCGCCGGCGCCGTGGCGTACTTCGCCTCGGAGGAGGCGGGCTTTGTGACGGGTCAGGTTATCTGCGCCGACGGCGGCTTTATCGTATAATCCCCGCAGAGTTTCGCCGCAAGCCGCGGCAAAATAGAATTAAATCGTTTTTTAGAGGATATGCGACTCAGAAAAAACTCCTTGCGTGAAGCGAACTTTTTTCAAATCAGAGACGGAGTCTCTGATTTGACGGGTTTACGCCCTGTCCACATTGACCTCCGCCGTGCAGTTGGGGAATGCGGACTCAACGCACGCTCTTATCTTCTCTGCCGCCTGTTCATCGCTGTCGCGCTCGGCGTAGGGCAGCACGGCGTCAAAGCTCAGGCGAGCCCCGCCGCCGTGCGCCGAGGCTCGGAAGTCGTGCAGCTCTATTCCCGAGTAAAGCTCCCCAAGCTTTTCGCGCACTGCGCTTTGCAGCTCCCGCGTCCAGCTTGAGCCGGTTGCCACGGGGTCCATGTGAACCGTCGCGGTGCAGCCCAGTTTTTCGTGCAGCTCGTGCTCGAGCGCGTCAATCGCCTCATGCAGCCGAAAAATATCGCCGCTGCCGTCAACCTCGGCGTGCAGGCTGATTATCAGCCTCCCCGGCCCGTAGTCGTGGACAGCGAGGTCGTGTATCTCCAATATATCGGGGTGGGAAAGAGCTATCTCTCTCACGCCGGAGACAAAATCGCGCTCCGGAGCCTTCCCCAGCAGAGGCGAGAGAGCCTCTCGCGCCGAGCTTATACCGGTCCAGATTATCAGCAGCGCCACTGCCGATCCGGCCCACGCGTCAATATTCACCGCGAAAAATCGGGAGATTATCATGCCTGCAAGCACAACGCTCGTTGCCGCCGCGTCCGACACGCTGTCCGCAGCCGCGGCCACGACTGCGGTGGAGTCTATCCTCCTGCCCACCGAGCGGTTGTAAACCGCCATGTAAAGCTTCACGCATACTGAAACGGCGAGTATCGCGGCCGGCAGCACTCCGAAAACCACCGGCTCGGGGCGCAGCAACTTCACCACGCAGGAACGCAGCAGCTCCACGCCCATCAAAACAATAGCTGCGGACACGGCCAGGCCGGATACGTACTCCATGCGTCCGTGGCCGAAGGGGTGGTCGCAGTCCGGCCGCTTCGCGGCCATGCGAAAGCCCAGAAGCGTTATTACCGAGCTGGCCGCGTCAGACAGATTGTTGAGCGCATCGGCCCTTATTGCCACGGAACCGGAGAGGTATCCGGCAAAAAGCTTGAGTGCAAACAGCATCAGGTTCAGCGCAATTCCCAGTGCGCCGCACAGCGTGCCCCAGCTCCCGCGCACGCGCGGGTCGGTTATGTTTTCGCGGTCCTTTATGAAAAGCTTTGATAAGAGCGAGAGCATTACCGTACCTCCGGCGCTTTACGGGATTTTAGGTATCACAAACATTATATTCACGCCCCGCGCATTTTGTGAGAGGCACATTAAATTTTAATTATATAGGCGTACAAGGGAAAAATCAATAGAAAAACACACCTACAACGCTCTTGGTGCGGTATATTATTAAGTGCGAAAAAGCTGATTGGCTTTTTCGCACTATTTTTATCGAAAAATGGAGAGAGTAGGCGGGGAAATGGCGGGAATTTATTTGACGCTCGGCAAGCGGCGGGAAATCGAGCGACTCTGTAACGACGATATGAGGCCGAGCGAAATAGCGGCGGCGGTCGGAGTAACGACGGCGACAATTTACAGGGAAATCAAGCGGGGAGAGACTGGCGAACTCGCCAGAAATTTCCGTCCCGAGTATTCGGCGGAGGCGGCGGAGCGGGCGGTACGGCTCTCTATCAGGAACAGGGGCCGGAGAAAGTCTAAGATCCATTAAAGAGCTTAAAAAGGCTTGGGGGATGCGGCATCCGTAAGGTGGCGAAGCCGCTAACGGCTGCCCGATATAGCACCGCAGGCGTGTTGGATTTTGTATGAGGCGGAACGACGCGTTTCGCGCGGCGTGATGAGCGCCAGCAGGCGCCATGCAAGTGAGCAAGCGCCGAAGGCGGCTCCTGGCGAGCCGCAGGGTGCGGGGGGATACGGCTACATTCTTGAGGTGAGGAAAAGGGAAAAATGAGCGCTTTGCGCGCACGCGCGGGAGACAGGCGCGGCGCAGGGCTCCGGCATGGGCGAGAAATGAGCGGCGTTATATTGTCACCGCAGCCGAAGCAGGCGCTTTTCATGTCCAGATTTGAGGACGAGGCCCTTTGCGGAGGAGCGGCGTGGGGAGGAAAGAGCGACGCACTGGTGATAGAGGCGCTGCGGCAGGTGGATGTGCCGCACTACAAGGCCCTTATACTGCGCAAGACCTTCCCGCAGCTTTCCGAGCTTATAGACAAGACTCAGCTTTATTACCGGAGGGCCTTTCCGCGGGCAGGGTATAACGGCGGCAGCCACACATGGACCTTTCCCTCGGGGGCAAAGATCGTGTTCGGCTCCATGCAGCACAGCCGCGACCGCTTTCAGTATCAGGGGCAGGCCTATGACTTCATTGTCTTTGACGAGCTGACGCACTTTGCCTGGGACGAGTACAGCTATCTGTTCTCGCGAAACCGGCCCAACGGACCGGGGACGAGGTATACATAAGGGCCACGGCCAACCCGGGCGGGCTGGGCCACGGCTGGGTGAAGGAGCGGTTTGTAACGGCGCAGAGGCCCATGACGACGATATGGAACAACGTGGAGATGCTTTTTCCGAACGGACTCAGAGAAAAGCGGAGGAAAAGCCGCATTTTCGTACCCTCGTCCGTTTTCAACAATCCGGCGCTGCTGAAAACGACACGGACTATGTGACACGCCTGGCCTCCATGCCGGACGCGGAGCGGCGCGCGCTGCTGTACGGCGACTGGGACAGCTTCACGGGGCAGATGCATCACCGGCTGGCCTTCGACGGGGAGGGCGTGCCGATGCTCTATGTATTTTCCACATGCAGGCACTTTATACGCACGCTGCCGGCGCTGGTTTACGACCAGAGGGACGTTGAGGACGTGGACACGGCGGGAGAGGACCATATCTATGACGAGCTGCGCTATGTGTGCATGAAAAAACCCATATCCCCTGCGCCACGGGAGGAAAGGCAGCGGAGGGCGTACAGCCCGCTGGACACGGACGGGCCGGCCCAATACGGAAGGTACGACTTTTTCAGGAAGTATTAGGAGGGTAAAAAATGGACGAAATTTTTGTGAAAGGCGGCGGGGCATCGGGCGCGAGGAGGTGGCACAGGAGGCGCAGGAGGCCGCGCGGGGAGCAAAAGAGGCTCTGCGCGAGGAGGTGGATGCGGCGATAAGCTCCGGCGAGCTGAGAGGCGAGCGGGGAGAGCGCGGAGAAAAGGGCGATGACGGGCATCTTCTGGCGCTGGTAAACGATGGGCAGACGCTGCCGGGGATGGAGATAGACACAGGCAGCGGACATCTGATATACAAAATTACTTGAAAGTAAGACGGAAATGGCTGAGGCACTGGATTTGGGAAAGGTAATGGGTTCGAGGATACACAGCGCGACCGGCACACCGGCCGCGGGGCTGGTGCTGGAAAACGACTGGGCGATGGATGACGACAGCGGAGAGGTGTGGGAAAAGACGGCCTCGTGCTGGGGCAGCCGCGGCAGCTTCAAGGGTGAGACGGTCGCTCAGGGACCGGCGACCGCGGCGGAAGGCGCCCTGAGAATGGAGACTGGCACGGCCACGGGGTGCACGATAGTTTTGCAGAATACGCACAAGCTCGTGTTTATACGCGGGACATACAAAAAGGGGAGCTCATCAGGGTACATTATAACAATAACAACACAAACAATTATCACAGCGGCGGTGCTCACGGCGATGGGAGTTATCGGAGGCGTGGGGTTGTGGTGCTTTAAGTTCGTGGAGCGCGACAAACGGCAGACAAGAGAGCTCGCTGCGATTTTGGAGGAGCAGACAATAATCTGCTTTTGTGTACTGGCCTGCCTGAAGGGGCTAAAGAGCAGGGCTGCGATGGAGCGGTGACCGCTGCGCTGGACAAGCTGGAAAAGCACCTGAACAGAGAAGCACATAAAGACGACAGTATTTGAAAAGAAGAGAGGAGAAACGCATGACAGACATAACCCCCATCATCGAGGCCGTGTTCGCGCTTGTGGGCGTGGTAATCACGGCGGTCATCATCCCGTACATACGCAGCCACACGACGGCGCAGCAGAGAGCCGAGCTTAACGCATGGGTCAAAATAGCCGTCTCTGCCGCGGAGCAGCTCTACAAGGGCTCCGGCAGGGGAAATGAGAAGAAAGCCTATGTGCTGGAATGGCTGAATAAGCATGGCGTCACGATGGACGAAACAAAGCTCGACGCGCTGATAGAAGCGGCGGTACACGAACTCAACAGCGGCGTGTTTGCCGCGGCGTAATCGAAAGGAGAAAGAACATGGCAGGATTCAGAAACACACTTTTTAACGAAAAGGAATGGCAAAAGTACGTCGGCAGCAGCAAGAGAGAGTACGCCGACGGCACGTACTTTGAGGAGGGCGATAAATATGCAGTCTACGACGGCGGACAGGGCCAGAAACGGCATGGCCGCGGGCGCTGTGGACGGCGCAAACGCCCTTAAATGCGCGCGGGAGATTAACAGCCCACGAGCGGGATAATTTACTTCGCCGTGGACTTCGGGGCCACTGAGCCTGATATGCCGGCCATAGAGGCGTATCTGAGAGCGGCGAGGGAGAACACTTACGAGTACGATATCGGCGTATACGGCTGCTACAGCGTCGTCGAGGAAATAGCAAAGCGGGGTGTCTGCAAGGCATACTGGCAGTGCGTGGGCTGGAGCCGCGGGAATCTGGAATTATGAGTAGGAGAACATGACCGGAGAGCAGATTTACAACAGGCTGAACGAGTATCTGGCACAGTATCCTGCGCCGGAGTGGGCAAAGGATGAGCTGGACGAGGCAATCGCGCTGGGCATCACCGACGGTGAGCGCCCGGTGCAGCTTATACCGAGGTATCAGGCGGCGATTATGGCTAAGCGCGCGGCTTTGATGCGATGAAGTCAGTAACGCGCGGCCTGTTTGCGACGACGCAGATAGCGGCCCTGTGATGGGTGAGCGTGTCGTATCTCATCGCGGCCTATGCCACGGTGCGGCTGGGGCAGGTATTTCCGTGACGGAGCTGAGTCAGCAGGCGATTACGACGATACTTGGCGTCAATGTGCTCAAGGTGCCGGAAAATGTATTTGAGCACAACGACGGGCCGGTGTTTGGAAGAAGCAACGGTAAGCAGGACGGCTATGAAAATTGCACCGCGCTGACCGTCTGGGACGGGCTTATTGCGGTGCAGGGTACGGACCTTTTATGCGAGGGGAAGAAGGTCGGGACGGTTTCGCAGGGGGAGAAGCGGTTCGCGGTGGTGAACACAAGGCTGGTGATATGGCCGGACAAGCTGAGCCTGGACCTGAAAACGCTCGCGCTCTCGGCCATGGAGGCGCAGCTTGAATGCTCAGGAGGGACCTTTGAGACCGGCGCGCTGACGCTAAAGCGCAGCGTGCCGGACATGGACTTTATCTGCGAGAGCGAAAACCGCCTGTGTGGCTGCAGCAGCAGAGCACAGACCATATACGCAAGCGCGCTGGGCGATGTGAACAATTTCAATGTTTTTCAGGGCGTGAGCACGGACAGCTTCGCCGTGGCGGTGGGCAGTCAGGGCGATTTTACGGGCTGCTGCCGCCTGGGCAGCAGCGTGCTGTTTTTCAAGCAGGACACGCTGCACAAGATGCTGGGCAGCTATCCGGCGGAGTACTGCATGTACAGCTATGTTTTAGAGGGGGTGCGCGCCGGCTGCCACAAAACAATGCAGGTCATAAACGAGGTGCTGTTTTATATGGGCGCGCACGGGTTGTATGCCTATTCGGGCGGCTCTCCCTCGCTTATCTCGGCGGGCTTCGGGGCGCTGGAGAACGTGCAGGGCGCAGCCGGCAGCGACGGGGAACGGTATTACCTGTCCTGCGCGGACGCGGCGGGGGACTGGCGGCTGCTGGTTTACGACACGCGAGCGGGGCTGTGGGTGCAGGAGGACCGGCTGCACTGCGTGGACTTCGCGCGCGCCGGGGCGCTGAAAACGTGCAGAAGGAGATACCCGCCGGCGTGAGCGCCGCTGATGCGAGCGTAACACAGGGAGCGGGAATTGTCAATGAAAGCGCCGCCCCAGATTTACGAAAAGGCATTGTGCAAAATCCTTGACTAACAGCTTTAATAAAGGTAAAATATAATGAAAGATTTTCAGCGAGGGGGCCTTGGCTTGTACGCGGAAAAACTCTCCCACGCATATATCGTCGCCGGTTCCTCCGGTTCCGCGCTTGAAAAAGCTCGCTCGCTCGCCGCGCAGATGCTGTGCTCAGCGTCGCAGAACCGTCCCTGCGGAGCGTGCCGCGACTGCGTAAAGCTTGCCCACGGCACGCACCCCGACTTCATCATAATCCAGCGCCAGACCGACTCCTCCGGCAAGCCACGGCGCGAGATATATGTCGAGCAGGTGCGCGAGATAGTTGACAGCGCGCACATTCTTCCGAACGAGGCAGCGAAAAAGATTTATGCGATAAAGGACGCGGACGCCATGAACGTCAGTGCTCAAAACGCCCTTTTAAAGCTGCTGGAGGAGCCGCCGGACTTCGTGGCGCTGCTACTGCTGTGCGAAAATATTGACGCTCTGCTGGAAACGGTGCGCTCGCGCTGCGCTGTCGTCCGTTCGGCGGGCCCCGACGAGCTCGAGCCGGACCCCGCCGCGGTTGAGAGCGCGCTGCGCTATCTCAGCGCCGCCGCGAAGGGGGACGAGCTTGCGCTTCTGCGCCTGTGCAATGAGCTCGGCGAGCTCACGCCATCGCAGGCGTCTGACTTTGCCGACACTGCGCTGAAAACGGTTTCGGACATGCTCGCTCGCCGCCGTGACGCACTCGGACTCAACGAGCCCGCGCTTCTGCGTATCTCACAGCTGCTGCTTCGAGCACGAGAATACCTTAAAGGAAATGTCGGCGTAAAACACGTTTTCGGACTTCTTAGCGTCCGGACAATAGAGAACAGATAAACCATATCATGGTAAATACTTCCCCCTGCCTATAACAAAACGGTTTCATCCGTTCCCTGTATGATTTTAAAAGTGAGGAAAATACTTTGACAGAAGTTATAAGCGTAAAATTCAAAAGCCGCGGCAAGACATATTTCTTCTCTCCGGGCGGCCTGACCGTGCCGGACGGTTCCCAGGTGGTCGTGGAAACTTCCAAGGGCCTGGAGCTGGCCGACTGTGTGAAGGGCAACCACTTTGTCACAGACGAGAGCATTATCCCGCCGCTGCGCCCCGCCGTGCGTCTTGCCACGGCGGATGACATGCGCATAGCCGAGCTGTGCCGCTCGCGCGAGCGCGAGGCGTTCAAGATATGCGAGGAAAAGATTGCCCAGCGCGGTCTGGACATGAAGCTTGTGGACGTTGAGTGCAGCTTCGAGGGCAGCAAGATTCTGTTCTTCTTCACCTCTGACGGGCGTGTGGATTTCCGCGAGCTGGTAAAGGACCTGGCCGGCGTGTTCCGCACGCGCATAGAGCTGCGCCAGATAGGCGTGCGCGACGAGGCAAAGATGCTCGGCGGCTTAGGTATCTGCGGCCGCAGCTTCTGCTGCAGCCAGTTTCTGGACGAGTTTCTGCCCGTTTCTACCAAGATGGCAAAGGTGCAGTCTCTTTCGCTCAACCCCGCGAAAATTTCCGGCTCCTGCGGCCGTTTGATGTGCTGCCTGCGCTATGAGCAGGAGGCGTACGAGGAGCTTGTCAAAACCGTGCCGAAAACCGGCGCTTTTGTTGAGACGCCCGCGGGATACGGCAACGTCACGCAGGTCAATCTTCTGCGCCAGAAGGTAAAGGTCCGTCTCGACGGCGGCGATGAGAGCGTCCGTACCTACGAATCCGACGAGGTCGCCACCGTGCCAGGCGGCCGTCCGCGTCCCGGCGAACCTCTGCCGCACGTGCTCAAGCTCAAATCCCGCCCCGTAAAGTCAGAGGAGACTGAGGAGAGCGACTGGAAGCTGCCTGAGCTCTTCAGCGAACACATGTACCTCACCCCCGATGAAGACAACAAGCCCGACCAGGAGTCCGAGGAGAGAAAGCCTCAGCGCCGTTCCCGACGCAGAAAGCCGGCCTCAAAGGGCGCCGCCGCACCGGCCAGGCCGTCCGGAGGGGCCCAGTCAAAACCGTCCCCTGCCGCGGACTCCTCAAAGCAGGCCGACAACCGACCCGCACAAAAAAAGCCGGCCCCGCCCGCCGCGGACGCCGACAAGGGCGCGGGCGCTCCACCCGACAAAAAAACCGGCCCCGCCCGCCGCGGACGCGGCAGAAAGCCGCTCCAGAACGCCGCAAAAAAAACCTTTCCCAATCAGAAGCCCCGCGGCGAACAGCCCGAGGCAAAGAATACGCGCCAGAACACGCCCCGTCCCGCCGCTGAGGGTGAGAAAAAGAAAAAGCCCGGCCGCCGTTATTACGGCAGGGGCCCCAAGCAGGGCGGCGCACCGAAAAGCGAGTGAGCCGCGGCCGCACGCCAGCATTATTTTTCCGTGTTCCCAATCTAATAAGGTAAGGAGCAAAATATGAAAAAAATAAAAATCTCCTCAGTCTTAACGGCGGTCCTTCTTGTGCTGGCCGCGGCCGTGGTGCTGTCCCTCTCTGCCTGCGGCAAGTCCGGCGCCCCCGCTCCCGCTGACAGCACCGCCACCGTATCATCCGGCGAGGTGACACAGCTCGGCGACGGCGATAAGGAGTTCTCGTTTGAGATTACCTTCTCCGACGGCAGCGTCAGCGCCTATAATATAAAAACCGACGAGGAGATTGTGGGCCAGGCGCTCCAGGCGCTCGGCCTCATTGACGGCGACGAGGGCCCTTACGGCCTGTACGTCCAAACCGTCGGCGGCGAAACCGTGGAGTACGAAAACGGCGGCCATTTCTGGGCTTTCTATATAAACGGCGAGTATGCCGTCACCGGCGTGGACGTGACTGAAATTGAGCCCGGCGCGTCCTACGCTTTCAAGGTGGACTGAATAATGCCGTCAAAACGCCTGCACCTGGCCACGCGGCATCTGGTGCTGTACGCGATGCTCGGCACGCTGATGTATCTGTCCAAGCTTATCATGGAGTGGGCCCCGAATATTCACTTTGCCGGAATGCTCACCATGACCTATACAATAGTCTACCGCCGCGGCGCGTTGATACCGATATATCTGTTTGTGTTTCTGTCGGGCCTGTTCGGCGGCTTCGGTCCGTGGTGGGTGCCATACCTGTACGTCTGGACAGTGCTGTGGGGCGTGACGATGCTGCTGCCGCGCAGCATGCCCACTTGGGCCGCCGCGCCGGTTTATATGCTCGTTTGCGCGCTTCACGGCCTCTGCTTCGGC
>CATJWG010000087.1 GCA_949744165.1 uncultured Eubacteriales bacterium
ATTGAGCACCGCGCCGAGGACGCATATTACCTCATGCGCGAGAATATCAGCACGTTTAAGAAAAACTGTATGAACGAGCAAAACTCCATAAATGAGTAAAAATAACCGTCTGAGAGGCCGCATTGCCTCTCAGACGGTTATTTTTAAGAAAAAGTTGCCCCCTGAGTCCGCTCCAGCGGAGCCTGACTCAAGGGGCAGGCAAAAGGATGAGAGGAAAGGTTTTTAAGCCAGTTCAGTATTTCAGAGAACAAACAGCATTATAAGCGTTCCGACAATTACCCATATAACAGACAGAGGAATGCCCGCCTTGGCCAAGTCTCTCATGCTGTAGTGCCCTGAGGAATAGGTTACCGCAAACACCGCGTCGAGCGGCAGAATGAACGCGCAGTTGACAGCATAGGCCAGCGGCAGAATAAGCGTCGCCACAGGCAGACCCATGGTGGGAGCGAACAGAGCCACTATCGGCACGAACACGGAGACCATCGACGGGTTTACGGGAATAAGTATGTGCATAAATACCGTGAAAGCCACGACCATGAGTATCATCACTATCGGACTTGTGGTGGTGAAGGGAGCAAGCACGCTGTTGGCAATCCAGGCAGCCGCGCCGGTCTGAAAAATGGCCATGGCAAGGCCCGTAGAACCGCAGATAAGCATCAGCACATTCCAGTTTATGGCCTTATTGAAGCTCTGAGCGTTGAGTATCTCAAGCTTGGGCAGGAAGAACAGGCTAACCGCAAGCATGGCGGACACGGGCATGGCGATGTCTGTAACAAACCAGGACACGATAAGAACGGCAAAGATAATGATAAATCCCCATTCCTTGGCCGACAGGGGACCGAGGTCACGCAGTTCTTCGGTGGTCGTGGTGCTCAGTGTATCAACCTCCGGCTTGAAGATGCTCACTATCACGAGATATGCCAACGGTGTTAAGATAATCGCAAGCGGGATGCCTATGGCGGACCACTGGCCGAAGGTTATCACGTCGCCGCTTACCTGCTGGACCATGGCTATGGCCTGATAGTTCGGCAGCGCGCCCGCAGGAGTGGCACAGCCGCCTATGGACACGGCTACAGGCACCCCAATCAGGCAGGCCTTGGCAAAGTTGCTGCTTCCGGCTTTCATGTCGTTGTCGCCAAAAATCCTCAGCAGCAGCGGCACCATGAGCGCGGACAGAGCCAAGTTTGCAATGACAAAGGAGATAAGCGACGTCGCGCACATCATCAGGAACAGCAGCTTTTTCGGCCTGTTGCCTGAAATCTTCATAAGCGCGAAAACCACACGGTTGCCCAGTCCGGTCTCCAGCAGAGCCTGACCGATAAGGAAAGCCGCGACGCTGAAGAAAAAAGTTGTGGGCAGGAAGTTTGCCGACATTGCGCCTGGGTTGACCGTATGTACTATGGGCTGCAAAACTGTGAACAGCAGCGCGGTCACGCCGACAGGCAGCACATCCAGCACCCAGAAAATGAGCGCGCATACCATCAGCGCAATGGCCTTGAGTCCCTCGGGGGACAGTTCCTCCGGTCTGGGCAGCGAGACGATGATGAAATACACCGCTATCGTTGCCAGCACAATTATAAGGTTTCTGGTAGACAGGCGGCTTTTTGTATCCTTTGCTAATTCAGACACTGAAAATACCTCTCTTTCTTCGCTCAGGGCACAACATATTATTTTTTCGATTACAAGTTGTGCCGTGAGCTGATTTGTGAAGATTATAATTCACTCAGCCAAAATATGCAATACTGTTTTTCAAATTCTTTTAAATATGTCGTAAATGCACAAAACGCTCTCTCAGCTTTTGCCAGAAAGGTATATTTTAAAGGCAACACTTGTATTCACACAATATGTGTGTTAGAATTACTAAAATAAACAAATCATGCGGAGGTGTTCGATATAAAAAGCGTTGCAGTGATAGGCTTCGGCTGCGCAGGCTTCAGCGCGGCCCGCGCCGTGAGACAGGCTGACCCCAAGCGGGTTATAGACATATATTCCGACACGGACGAGGCGCCGTATAACCCCATGCTCACAACCTATTACGTCTCTGGGAAGATAAACGAAAACACAATGTTTCCGTTGGGTGACCTTGAGACGATAAAAAAGGAACTGCGCATAAACATACTGTGTAGCACCCCCGTTAAGCGCCTGCGCGCGCGGGAGCGCGTGCTTGAGCTTGACGGCGGAGCCGAAAGGCAGTACGACGATATCGTCATAGCAACAGGCGCGGGAGCTGTAATTCCGCCGATAAAAAACCTGCCGGAGCGCGGAATCTATACCATGCGCACAGCCTCCGATGCCCGCCGTCTCGAGCGCGCACTGGACGGCGGCGTAAAAAGCGCCGTGGTGGTCGGCGCGCAGATGGTGGGCATAAAGGTCGTAGAGCTGCTTGTAAAGCGCGGCATACGCACGCTGCTGTGCGATATGGAAAAGCAGATGTTCCCCGTCTCTGCCTATGAGCGCACCGCCGCAGTTATTGCCGCACGACTTGAGGGCAAGGGCGTAGAGGTGCGTCTCGGCGCGGCAATAACGGGTGTGTGTGACGTCGGCGATTGCCTGCGTGCCTCCTTCTCCGACGGGAGCGCAGCGCGAGCGGATCTTATCGTATTCTGCTCAGGTATCCGGCCGAACCTCGCCTTTATCGACCGCGGTGAGCTCGACGTCGGCGTCGGGATAAAAACCGACCTCCACATGCGCGCAAACGTCCCGCACATCTACGCCGCGGGCGACTGCTGCGAAACGCTCAACGTGCTCACAGGTGAAAACGCCTACATCGGGCTGTGGGCAAACTCCGCCATGCAGGGCCGTGTCGCCGGCAGCAACATCGCCGGTATACCTGACAGCTATCAGGGCAGCCTGATACATAACATCACGCACTATATGGATACAGATTTTATCAGCGTTGGCGACATAAAGGCCGACGGCGAGCGCGTGTTCTGGCGCAGCCGCGGCGGGGGCTGGCAGCTTGAGGCCACAATCTCCGACGGAAAAATCGCGGCGCTGAACATACTCGACAACGCCCATGTGGCCGGTCCCGTAAAAAATGCCCTGCTGCACCGCGCCGCTCACCCTGAGCAGCCAATAAGCGTACACGCGCGGCTGCTGCTGTCCGGCTCGGGAGTTCCGGACGGGATAATAAAAAAGCTGGGAGGTGAGGGAGCATGAATGAGCTCGACGCAAGAATAAAGGCCAAAATCCCCGGCCCCGACACGGGTATAGAGGTCAAAAAAACCATGTGCGACATGTGCACTCCCCTGTGCCACTGCGGCATTGACGCCTACGTGAAGGACGGCAGGGTAATAAAGATAGAGGGCACAAAGGGACACCCGATGAACAACGGCGTGTTGTGCACCAAGGGCGCGAACAACCGCGCTTACATCTACCGTGCAGACCGCCTTACCACCCCCCTGCGCCGCGTGGGGAAACGCGGCAGCGGCGAGTTTGAGCCCATAGGCTGGGACGAGGCGTATAGCGAGATTACCCAAAAGCTGCTCGCCGCGCGGGAAAAAACCGGGGCAAACTCCGTGATGTTCTACTCCGGTTACGGTAAGTGGTACCGTTTCATGCTCCAGCGCATGGCGCATGAGTTCGGCAGCGTCAATTACGGCGCGGAGTCGAGCACTTGCTTTACCGCCAACCGTATGGCTTGGTTGACCATGACCGGCAAATTCGCCCGCCCCGACATGCAAAGTGCAAAGCTGTTTCTCGCTTGGGGCAGCGCCACTCACTACTCCCGCTTCAACGTCGCCAACGGCATCGACGACTTTAAGCGCCGCGGCGGCAAGGTTATCCTTGTTGACCCGCGCATAACCCCCACAGCCCAGCGCAGCGCGGATTTGCACCTTCGCGTAAAGCCCGGCACGGACGGACTGCTGGCAAGCTGCATAGCCGGACTCATCATCAAAAGCGGCTGGCACGACAGGGAATACATAGACAAATATGTCCACGGCTTTGAGAAGTACGCGCAGTATGTCCTCTCCGTGGATTTGCCGGAGACCGCGCGCGTCACCGGCGTTCCGGCCGGGCTTATAGAACAGGCCGCGCGCATGATTGGCACGACAAGGCCCATGTCCGTGGAAAACAGCCCCGGCTCGCTTATCCACCAGACCAACGGCTACCAGAGCTCGCGCGCGGTGTTCGCGCTGTCGGTCATAACCGGAAACTACAACAATATCGGCGGCAACCAGCCGCTGGACTTCGGATTCTGTGAGCAGGGCGCGGGCTTCATAACGGACGACGAGGAATTCGCCGTAGAAAATGCGCCTGCGGACTTCGGTGAGCGTGTGGGCGCGCGGCGCTTCCCTATCTGGGGCGCGCTGATAAAACAGGCCCAGTGCTGTGATCTGGCGCGGCAAATACTTGAGGGTACTCCTTACCCTGTAAGATGTCTTGTCGCGCACGGAATGAATTACCGCATGTTCCCCGACTCGGACTATATGCGCCGCGCGATTGAGAATCTGGATTTCTACGTGGACGTTGACCTGTTCATGACCGACTCTGCCAAGCTGGCGGATATTGTTCTGCCCTGCGTGTCCTCCTTCGAGCGCGAGGAATTCAAGGTCTATCCCGGCGGCTTCGCAGCCTACTACACGCCCGCTATAGAGCCCCATGGCGACAGCCGAAGCGACGCGCGGATAATTCAGGAGCTGAGTTCCCGCCTCGGCCTTGAAGATGAGTACCTGCTCGGCGGCTACAGAAAATGTATCGAGCATCTCATTGAAAAGGTTGGGCTGGACGTGGACGAGATGATAAACTCCGACCTGCCCGTAAAGGCGCCGCAGGAAGCGATGATGAAGCTTGTCCCACGCGGCTACATTGACAGCGGCTGCGCCACGAAAACCGGTAAAATCGAGCTGTACTCCGAGCTTATAGCCTCCTGCGGTGATAAATATGAGCCCCTGCCGAAATACTATACGCCCGCCGAACTGCCGAACGAGCATTATCCCATGACGCTCATGACCGGCGTGCGCATACCAAACGCCATACACTCGCGTCTGCACAACGTTCCCTGGGCTCGGTCCCTGCGTCCCGAGCCGGCCGCGGACATCAATCCCGAGGACGCCGCAGCTCTCGGCATAGAGCGCGGCGACGATATACGCATCCGCAACGAGCACGGCGAAATAACGGTAAAAGCCAACCCCACCGCGATGGCTGGGCGGGGACAGGTGTACATATTCCACGCTTACCCCGAGGCCGACGCCGCGAAGCTTTTGGGGCGGAATGTGTTGGACGAATACTCCGGTTTCCCCGGCTACCTGTCGGGGCGGTGCACCGTTGAAAAAATCGTGGAAGGAGGGGCGGCAAAATGAGGATGATTTTTGACCTTGATATGGATAAGTGCGTTGCCTGCGGAGCCTGCGCCATAGCCTGCATGGACCAGAACGACACCGCGCCGGAGACGGATGAAACGCCGTTTCGCCGCGTCGGTACGCTCGAGCCCTCTATTGGCGGCGGGAGATTCTCCTGGCTGTCGATAAGCTGTATGCACTGCGCGGACGCGCCGTGTATCCCCGCCTGCCCCGTGTGCTGTCTGAGCAAGGACGAGCGCGGGCTGACGGTTTATGACAACACTCTGTGCATCGGCTGCCGGAGCTGCGCCATGGCCTGCCCCTACGGCGCGCCGACCTACCGCGCCGACGGGAAGATGGAAAAGTGCTCCGGCTGCACAGATCGGATAAAATACGGCTATGAGCCTGCCTGCGTGCGCGTGTGTCCCACCGGCGCGCTGCTGTGCCTGACCGAGGAGAAATACAAGCAGATAAAGCCGTCCGCTTCTCTTCGTGACGCTTCGGCTATTTAAAATCGTAAGCCCTCCGTTTTTCGGAGGGCTTACTTATGTCTGTGTACAGACACCGGAAGAAATAAAAAGCGCTGCTACGCATAACTTCCGCAGATATATTACTTTGTCCACAGGCAGCTGCCGCCGAGGAATATCGCGGCGTATTTTGCGTCGGATACACGGGTTTTCAGGTAGCTGACAAGCTGAGCCTCGTCTTTGAGCCGCGAGAGCTGCCATGGATAAATTGGGTCGTATTTCTCCAGCAGCCACAGCTCGTCTCCGCTGTAGATTGCAGCGGCGGTGTGGAAATTTTGGACTCCCTCCCCATTTGAACCGTACGCCGTCACTATGCCGGCTTTTTCCCCGACCGGAAACACAATACCGGACTCCTCCCAATGCTCCGTCACGGCGGCGGACAGCTCAGCGGAGGAGCGGACCGTCCGCTCCAGGTTGGCGAAAAACAGATCATAGTGCAGCAAATCACCGCTGTCTGTAAGGTTTCTTCGGCTTTGGGGGTCCTTTTCCTCGAGGGCAGGAGGACTCTGCGCGGAGTCCGGAAATGTTATTTTGTCCCGCAGAAGAATAAATGCCGCCATACGGCACGTCAGAGAATCGTCCGGCTGCATGTCAAGATGCTGGGCCGCGTCCTCGCCGCTGTACCGGAAAAATTGAATGTACGCCCGTTCAAAGCCGCCGTCTATGCTTGGATATGGTACGCTGTAAAACTCCTCCACAAGCTCAAGCAGCCGCTCCGTGTTCTCGGGCGTAATTCCCGCGCCGTCCAGCAGCGTCTGTGCAAGGTCACGGTCGGATGGGGCGGCAAGATTTGTGTATATGAATGAACCTCTCGCGAGCAGCGTACCGGCGTATATTATAAGGCCCAGCGCAAGCAGCACGGCCGCTATAAGGACCTTTCGTTTTTCCGCCAATATACTCCCGCCCCTTTCGTTTTTAAATTATAGCACATCCCTGCCCGCATTTTCAAGCCGCTTAAGGAAGCAGGCGCAAAATAACAAAATTTCCTCCGCTTTCGGTAATTTTTGTTGACAGGCACTTACCCGTGTGGTAAACTATCAAAGCCGCATTAAAGAGGTTCAAGTGGAATTTTCCCACCTTAAGAGCGAGTCTGCAAAAGAAAGGCAGGTGCAAAGTGAATGAAGCATGCAATCATTGTAACCGGAGGCAAGCAGTACCGTGTTGCGGAGGGCGACGTCATCTTCATTGAGAAGCTGGACGTTCAGTCCGGCGACACCGTCAAGTTTGACAAGGTGCTCGCGGTTATCGACGAGGGCAACTCCGTCTTCGGTGCTCCCATGGTGGACGGCGCCGTCGTCACCGCCAACGTCGTGAAGAACGGCAAGAGCAAGAAAATCCGCGTCTACAAGATGAAGCCCAAAAAGGGCTACCGCCGCACTCAGGGCCACAGACAGCCCTACACAAAGGTTCAGATCGAAGCCATCAACGCGTAAATTCCGCGAGTATATTTTGACACATGGAGGTGTAAGCTAAATGGCGCATAAAAAAGGTATGGGTTCCACCAGGAACGGCCGCGACAGTGAGTCAAAGCGTCTTGGTCCCAAGAGAGCCGATGGTCAGTATGTTCTGGCCGGCAACATCCTTGTCAGACAGCGCGGAACCAAAATCCACCCTGGTACGAATGTCGGCCGGGGCGGCGACGATACTCTCTACGCCCTTGTCAACGGTGTTGTGAGGTTCGAGCGCATGGGCAAGGACCGCAAGAAGGTCTCTGTTTACGAGGAAATCGCTCAGTAATGACGATTTAAAGGCCGGACAGTAGTCCGGCCTTTATTTTATAATAAAAGGGGCATCCCCTTTTATTATAATGGGATGCACTCCGCTTCACGCCTTTTTGTCCGCCCCTGGCAGCCAAGCCGACGCGCGCAGTGCAAGAAGAATTTTTCTGAGGCGCATGCCCTCGAAAAACATTTGGCTTTGTTTCGCCGCTGCGGCGACGAAAATCTGCGATATTTTTTCGCATTTAAAATGGAGGAACCGATATGGCAGCTTCCTTTGTTGACACAGCAACAATCAAGGTCAGTGCTGGGAACGGCGGAAACGGGGCCGTGGCCTTTCACAGGGAGAAATACGTCGCCTCCGGCGGGCCGGACGGCGGCGACGGCGGGCGCGGCGGCGATATCATCGCCGTGGTGGACGAGCATATGTCCACGCTTATGGACTTCCGCTATAAGCGCAAATACGCCGCCGGCAACGGCATGGATGGTCAGGGCAAGCGCTGCTCGGGCAGGGACGGCGAAAGCCTGACCATTCGCGTTCCACGCGGCACGCTCATACGCGATAAGGCCACCGGAGCAATAATCCATGACATGTCTGACAACACCCCCTTTGTCCTTGCCCGCGGCGGTAACGGCGGCTGGGGCAATAAGCATTTCGCCACCCCCACTCGCCAGACCCCCCGCTTTGCCAAGCCCGGGCTACCGGGCGAGAGCCTTGAGGTCATACTTGAGCTCAAGCTTCTTGCCGATGTGGGGCTCATCGGCTTCCCTAACGTAGGCAAGTCCACCCTGCTGTCGGTGGTCTCGAAGGCTCATCCCAAAATCGCCAACTACCATTTCACCACGCTGTTCCCCAATCTCGGCGTGGTCTACGTTGATGAGGGTGTCTCCTTCATCATGGCAGACATTCCCGGCATCATTGAGGGCGCGTCGGAGGGCGCAGGTCTTGGGCACGACTTCCTGCGCCACATTGACCGCTGCCGCCTGCTGATTCATCTTGTGGACGTTTCAGGCAGCGAGGGGCGCGACCCCGTGGAGGATTTCGAGGCAATCAACCGTGAACTTGCCGAGTACAGCCCCGAGTTAGCCCGTCGCACGCAGATAGTCGTGGCCAACAAGTGCGACCTGCTTGGCGAGGAGCGAGAAAACCTTGAACGGCTGAAAAAACATGTCGATGACAAGGGCTATCAGTTCTTTGAGATGTCCGCCGTCGCCCACAGCGGCACGCAGGAGCTTGTTCATGCTGCGGCGGAGCTATTGTCAAAACTCCCGCCTGTGATACGCTACGAGGCAGACTACGTTCCGCCCGTGCCAGAAGCCGGTACAAGCGAAGAGCTGACAATAAACCATTACGACGATTACTGGTCTGTAGAGGGTCCTTGGCTTGAGCGCCTTCTCATGTCCGTCAACTTCGGCGATTATGAAAGCCGCATGTACTTTGACCGTGTCCTGCGCAGCGCCGGCGTGTTCGAGCGCCTCGAAGCACTGGGTATTAAGGACGGCGATACTGTGGGCATTTACGAGCTGGAATTTGAGTATCAATCTTAACTTAAAAACCGTTTGCCTACCGGCAAACGGTTTTTTATACATTTGGAAAAAGTGGGAACATAGACGTCTTTCCCCCGTCTAAATAGACAGTACAATCTGAGAGGAGGCTTACATGAAAAAAATAAGCGTATCTGCCGCGGCTTTGGTCTGCGCGCTCGTTATGACCGCCTGCATGGCTTCATCAGACGGCCCTGGCAGACCGATTGCCCCATTCATAGGGGACCATGTCACAGAAATAGATATAACCCACTACATCAGTGGCCAAGAGGAACAATGGACGCTAACGGACAGCGAGGAAATTGCACGCCTGAGTCAATGGGCCTCGGAGCTGAAATATGAGCACCGGCAATTTGAGGACGGCCAATCCCCCGGAGACGGCGACGGCGGCGAGGTCTACGTCTTCACGCTGTCCCCTGGCGGGAATGCGGAAGGCTATCCCGGCTTTTCCTATGTCATCAACGGCCCCGAGGACTGCTGGCTGCTTATCGAGGGCTATTGGTTTTCTGTCAAAAACCCCTTGGACCCTCCGGTGAGCGCGCCCTTGGGCGGCCCCGGCATAAGGGGTGGCAGGGTCGAGGATATATATTATGTCGCGCCGCGCCTAAGCCTTAACGCACTCAAAAGCCTTGTGGATTCCAGGGGTGAGAATCTGAACTGGAGTGACTTTGCTTTATACGAAAGTGATGACATCGGCTCCGGCCTGTACATCCGGCGCTATCCGATAGACGACACGCTCTGCCTTCTGATAGGCGGCGGGAGTCCGGATTCCTCTCCCATGTACATCAAGCTTGCCGTCGTCGGAGCAGACGGGTTCATCACGGATAACTGCATTGACGTTCGAACGGAAAACATAGACAACTTCATAAACGAACTTAACAAGTAAAAACCGCCGTCCTATCCCCCTGCTGTGTGATAGGACGGCGTATTCTTATACTTTCAAAGCGCTGCACAGCAACGCCATGTGTTCCTCTATTCGTTCGGCAATATCAAAAGCGCCGTCAAACACGCACCAGTTATAGCACACACCGCGCAAAACGTCGAAAATATACCGAACAATATGCTCTGCGTCGTGCTCAGAACGGAGCTCTCCCCTCACCTGCCCTGCACTTACTATGCTCAGCAGCAGCTCCTGCATTGGTCTTGTCTGCACAAACCATTCGTTCATTGGATAGAACAGCACGCGCATAACATCAATGCCTGTGTCAACATTAAGCTTTGCGTAATACTCGCCGAACATGTGAAGCTGTGTCACTGCATCCTTGCCCTCAAATCGGCTACAGACACCGGAAAAATACTCGTCACCCGCCTCATATACTGGCTTGAGTATATCCACCTTGGACTTATAGCAGTTATAAAAGGTGCCAATCGAAATGTCCGCCTCCGCGCAGATTTCGCGCACAGTCGTGCCCTGGAATCCCTTTTCCGACATGAGCGCCATCGCCTTTTCGAATATCACCTTCTGAGTCTCCGATGTTTTGTGATATGCTCTCTTCTGAGTCGGTTTAATTTCTTTTGCCGGCATCATACTCTCCTGCTCTAATTGGAAATAATATTTAAGCCCGGCACGCCGTGGCTTTTGAAAAAGTCGGAGCAAGCGGTATACCGCTTGCTCCGACGATTGGCACCCCCGACTGGATTCGAACCAGCGGCACATGGCGTCGGAGGCCATTGCTCTATCCAGCTGAGCTACGGGGGCATATAAACCTGTGCGCATCAATGCGCTGCCTCACGTGGGCGCTGCCAAACACAGGATTATTTTTATTATAACAGTTATTTTTAGCAGTGTAAAGAAAATTATTGCCAAATAGCGGGCAAAAATGTATAATAAAATTGTTAATGTGAAAAAACGCCGAAATAACTCGCCTGAGGATAACATGGACAGACTGAGAAAAGAATTTTTCGCCCGCGACTGCCTTGAGCTCGCGCCGGAGCTTGTCGGTAAAATATTGGTTCATCGGTCCTGCGGAGAACTGCTTCGCCTGCGCGTAACGGAGACAGAGGCCTACCGTGGCTGCGAGGACACCGCCTGCCACGCCTCCAAGGGCAAAACCGCACGCAACAGTATACTCTGGGAAAAGCCCGGCACGGTATACGTCTACCTTTGCTATGGTGTGCACTGGCTGCTCAATGTCATAAGCGGACATGAGGGCGAGCCTCAGGGTGTTCTTATCCGCGCCTGCGAGGGTTACCCCGGCCCCGGCAGGCTTACAAAGTACCTGCGCATCAGCAAGGAGCAAAATGGCACAAGTTTTATCGACTCATCCGAGCTCTGGTTTGAGGACGACGGTCTGCGTCCTGAAATACGCACAGACAAACGTGTTGGTATAGGCTATGCCAGCTTGGAGGATCAGGCTCGACAGTGGCGTTTTATACTCAAAGCCCATTGAATACAACTGCTTTTTAGCTCAAAAAGCGTTGGGACACATGCGTTTGAGTGGTGAATGCACGTGTCCCCATTTATCTTCTATGTTGCTCTTTCATGTTATACAGCTTCGCAATTAGATAATTTTATTTTGTATTTTCTTCTTCTACTACTATCTGTTTCTCACTTTTCCTCCTCTGTTCCCACACCGGCTCCATGGTAAGCTTCGGGAACAACCGGTTGAACCAGCCTATAAACCGTCCGGTGAGCAGCACAGAGAGTATTGTTCCTATACCGACAGTGGATACCGTTCCGGTGAATATGAGGTCAACGGCAATAGCGATAGAGACATATATTGCGTCTGCAATTATTTTTATGTTTGAAAGTTTTTTGCCGGAAACCTGGCTTATGGTGTGCGTCAGTTCATCGGGAGCCGGCAGCATGAGGTCGCAGCCTACAATCATCTGCACTCCCAGTCCGCTCAGCGCCAGGCCGAAGATGAGTATGACGGCACGCAGAACAATGGACAGCTCCGCGGCGGGGAAAACCCACATGAAAAGGTCTATCACCCAGCCGAAGGGGACGCCGACCAGAAGCGTCAGCACAGCCTTTAGCGTCACGCGGCGTAGTACGAGCACCTGTCCGATAACGCATAGTCCGTGCAGCAGGGTCGTGGACGTTCCAAGCGTAAGCGGCGTAATGTTGGAAACCGCGGCGGGCACGGATGTTATCGGCGAGATTCCAAGCTCAACGCGCTTGAGACACACCACGCCCAGGGCCATGACCACAAGCCCCAGCGCGTATTGTATCAGCCTGCGTGCAAATTTCTCCTTGTTCATCGCTTCTGCCTCCTCATGTACATCGATTTTGCTTTCACGTTATAGAATTATTATATAACATTTTGCGCCGCCTTGCAAGAGCATTATTCTCCGCGAAAAACCTCGGCCCCAGGGGGCCGAGGTTTAACCGCTTCATCGGTATTTTTTCTTATACCACATAACCGACAGCGGGACCGACACTGCGTTGACCAGTACGACGGTGCAGAAAAAAATCGGGAGGAAAGCCATGGAGCCTGCATCAATGGAGGCAAAAAGGGTACGGAGCCGGTCAATGTTGCCCGCACACATTCCGGCTATGGCAACGGTGAGGACAATGAAAGCCAAGCGCCCCTTCTCCGTACCGAGGCGGAAAATAAGCGGTATATTCAGCGCCACGATTATCAGCGCAATGCCGCCATAGACTGTCAGCTCCAGAGCCATGTTCGTCGTGCCGGTATGTGTAAAAGCAGCGACAAAGCTGTGGATTATAAAGGTTCCGGCAGCACAGGCAAAAGCGAAAGCATATCCGAGCAGATATTTGCTGAAAGTCAACTCAAAAACGGAATACGGCATCATCGCCGCCAGCTCATTCCACTTTGATTGCTCGTCGTACGCCGCTGCGGTTATTGGCAACAGTGCCGAATACATCACAGCAAAGCCCAAAAAGGAACCGTCGGGTATCGCACTGAAAACAATAAGTATCAGGAAAAAAAATTTCATCTTTTTTATCAGCACACTCATGTCCTTGATTATAAGCCCCTTCATTGTAAACGCTCTCCCTTCGCCATAAACAGAATTATGTCCTCAAGCGTCGTGCGCTCAGCTCCAAACACAGAGGATACGCCCTCCCTACGCACAAGCGCCTCCACGCCATAAGGTGTCTCGCGCGTGCCTATAACAGACTCCGGCGGCAGCGTCTGATAGCTTCCCCTGCCTATGTGTACCACGCCATATTCCTCAAGCAGACGGTCCTTCTCTTCACACAGTATTAGCTTCCCACGGTGGATAAAGGCGATGTAGTCGCAAATCTTCTCAAGGTCGCTGACAATATGTGATGACAGAAGGATGGAGTGCGTCTCGTCACGCGTAAAATCATTGAAAATGTCGAGTATTTCATCGCGCATCATGGGGTCAAGTCCGCTGGTGGCCTCATCGAGTATCAGCAGGCGCGGGGAGTGGGACATGGCCACGGCTATGGCCAGCTTCATCTTCATTCCGCGGGAAAAGTCCTTGAAGGCTTTCTTCTCCGGCAGTGAGAAATGGCCCAAGCAGCTTTCGTACCGCTCCCTGTCCCAGTTCCTGTATGTTCCTGCCATGACGCGCCCGACATCCGACGGAGTGAGCACCTCGGGAAAATACGCCTCGTCGAGCACGACCCCGATATCCTGCTTGAGAGCGCCAAAGCTGGCTGACTGATTGTCAACGCCCATCACGCTAACGCTTCCTGCGTCACGGGAAACCGCGTTCATTATAAGCCTCAGCGTGGTGCTCTTGCCTGCACCGTTTTCACCCACAAGTCCCATTATCGCGCCCTGCGGCAGCGTCAGATTTATATCGCTGAGCGTAAAGTCCGGATAGGACTTGCACAGGCCCTTAATCTCTATCGCGTTCAATTTTGACTTCCTCCTCGATTGTCTCAAACATTTCCGTAAGCTCCGTGCGGCCCAGCCCCAGCGGACCGGCCAGCTCAAGTATACGGCGCATACACTGTTCAATTTCCACAAGCTGGCTCTCGCGCACAAGATTCATATCCTTCGGCGCGACATAGCAGCCCTTTCCGGCGACGGTGTTGATATACCCATCCCTTTCCAACTCGTCATACGCCCACTTCGTGGTTATCACACTTATGCGCAAATCCTTTGCCAGCGCGCGGATTGATGGCAGGCTGTCTCCCGCGCTTAGCGCACCGGAGACAACGGCGTTTTTTATCTGGGCATAAATCTGCTCATATATCGGCCGTCCGCTGGCGTTGCTTATTATGATGTCCAATTCAAGCGCACCTCAACTGTTCATATACGGTATATACAGTATACACAGATATTTTTGTACTGTCAAGGGGATATCAAAAAAATTTGCCGGATACGCCGCGCGCATCCGCACGAATAATGTTTATAAAATATCTATAGACATATCACAAAAAAAAGGGTATCATTGCTATATCCTACATACACTGGAGTGATGCGCTTGAAAAGCTTTATGAAGAAGGTTGATTTGTTCTGCTACAGGCATCCCCGCTTTGGCA
>CATJWG010000088.1 GCA_949744165.1 uncultured Eubacteriales bacterium
AAACACTCCCTTCAATTTAAGCCTCGTCAGTTCAATTTGCGCCTTGTAAAGTTTATCGCCTGCGGCTTCACTCCGTCAGATAATCAGCTCCGGACGTCCGTAGCAGCGTATGCAGCAAAGCCCGCTGTTTACATCAAACAGCAGCGTGCGTGCCACGGAGCCGCCCACGTCCTCCTTGAGCAGATGTATGCCCTCTTTTTTCAGGTTCATATGTACGCTTTCGATATTGCGAAGGCCTATATTGCCCAGACTGCCTCCTCCGTCCTCGAACATCTTCGCCCCGCCGGCGATTTTCGCGGTAATCCGGTTGCGCTTCGCGCCCTTGGCCTCCATTTGCTTCAGGGTCTCTCTTATACCCGTGTCAGCATACTTCATTGTGTTTTTGCGTCCCGTCTCCATATTAAGCGGCAGCATGATATGGATCAGCGCGCCGAGCTTGAGCATTGGGTCGCTCAGGCAGATGCCAATACACGAGCCCAAAGCGTAGGTGACCAGCATTCCCTCGCCCTTGGCCATCTTCATGTCTGCAATACCGATAATGATTTTGCTCTCAGCCATTGCTAACGCCCAGCTTCCGTAACAAAGCGTTGAGTGACCGCAGGTCCGGCGACATCAGCAGGCGGCAGGGGACCTGCTTGTCGTCGCAGACGAAATTTCCTCCTATGGTCATTATGTAATCCGACTGTCCGCCGTATTCCGCCATGGGCACGGCCAAAATCGCTCCTTGCATGTCCACGGTGAAAGCCGGCACGGTCAGATTTACGTCCATACCGGCAAGGCCGCTCAGGGCGTTAATGAATGTGGAAATCATTATATTTCCGACCTCCACAAGGGCCGAGCCCTCCAGCTCCGCAAGCTCTGTGTAGTCCTTCACAGTCATGGACAGCATACTTTCCAGTACAATGTTCACAAACTCCAGCGACTGAACAGAGAGCATAATGCCGCTGAGCTGACCGCTGAGCTTGACAAGCACTCCGGCGGTAATCTCCTCCGGTCCTCCTATCCATTCAATGGCCTCGTTGTATTCCATAATGCGCACCTCCGGCATGGTGATGCGCACCTGACGGCCAAGCATCTGAGACAGGGCCGTTGCCGCGTTGCCGGTTCCGATGCTTCCGACCTCGCGCAGGGTATCCAGCTCCAGAGAGTTGAGTTCGTCATAGTTTTTTATTTCCATACACGTCCCTCCTATCAGTTGCGCAGACCGTTGATGGTGGCTTCAATCTCATCTGAGGTCTGCACCATCTTAAGCGCAAGACCGTAAGCCCGCTGGGACTCGATAACCTTGCTCAGCTCCTCGGCCAGATCTGTGTTGGACATCTCCAGCACTCCCTGGCGCAGAGTGCCCGAACCGTACCAAAGGCCTCCGTTTTTGTCCACCGGCATGTAGCGCGTGTCAGTTATTTGGAGCATACCGTCATAGTTGCTGTAGTCAAATATGCCAACAGGCAGCTTTTCGGTCGGGTCCGTAACCTCGATAAGTCCACCGTTTTCGCTCAATACGAAGCGTCCTTCGCCGTCGGACAGGCAAAAAACCTTCTCCATTATAGTCTGGCCGTCAGGCCCTACTTCGTCGGTCACACGCTCATACTCGGCCATCATGAACGCTCCGTTGCGCGTGAAGCTTATCTCGCCCGTTTCCAAGTTGGCCAGCGCGAAGAAACCGTCTCCCTCAATCATGTAGTCGAGCAGGCGGCCGTTGTCGGC
The DNA here is from genome assembly GCA_949744165.1 of uncultured Eubacteriales bacterium. Classification (GTDB taxonomy): domain Bacteria; phylum Bacillota; class Clostridia; order Oscillospirales; family Oscillospiraceae; genus JAMPGF01. The sequence goes on from CATJWG010000088.1 coordinate 1,708, forward strand.
AACTCCGCCCTGTGAAAAGTCCGTCGAGGTCATCATAACCCGCGTACCCACGCCCATGGGTAGCTGCTCCTCTTCAATACCAAGATAGTTCTGATACATCAGCGGCATAAAGCGCGCGCGGTCTGCCTTAAAGCCGATAGTGTTTACGTTGGCAATGTTGTCTCCATGAATATTCAGCCTCAGAAGCTGCTGCTGGGCTCCAACGGCGCCGGTATAGAAGGATTGGTTCATCTTCTCTTTCCCTCCTCAAATGCTTACATGCGTCCCACGTCGCTGGCGGCGTGTCCCATAACTTCGTCGTACATTTTTGTGACCTGCGCCGCGCTTTGCAGCGAGCGCTGGCTGGTAAGCATGGCTGTCATCTGGCGAATCATGTCGGTATTCGAGCGCTCAAGGTACTTCCAGTACACGGTGGGGTTGTCGGCCGCAGTGCCGTTGCCCCCGACGAACATGCCCTCGTCGTTGTACTCAAGCTGCTCAACATCGTCAAACTCATACACGCCGAGCTGGCCAAGGAAGTTCTTATCCTCCTCAGTGTAAATGTTGCCGTGCTCGTCAGCCGTTATCTTGTCGGTGCCCAAATAGATGGTCTGACCCATACTGTCAAGCACGCGGCCCTGTCCTGGGAGGCACAGATAGCCCTCTTCGTCCAGTGAGAAGCTGCCCGCGCGGGTATACACGGTTCCGCCGTCGCCCTGTATGGCAAAGAAGCCCTCGCCGTAAATGGCAAAATCCAGCGGGATATCAGTCGGCTCAGGTATTCCCTGGGCATAGCTTATATATATCTCGTCGTTTGCGCGGATATAGCTCTGGCGGCCTATCTCGGTGTACTCCTTCTTCTTGTTGCCGACGCTGTTGTACATCACGTCGTCAAAGGTGCTGGCCAGATAGCGGCTTTCCTTGTAGCCCGCCGTGGAGACGTTGGTAAGGTTGTTTGCCACGACGTTCAGGTTGCGCTGCTGCGTCAGCATTCCGGAGGTCAGATTATAGAAGCCCTTAAACATTTTTACTGTACCTTCTTCCGCTTTTTGGTTGTTTTCTTGCTCGGCGCACTCACGCCGGTCATATAAGCGAGCATGTACTCGCGCAGCTTTTGTATGGCTCGGGAGTGTATCTGCGATATGCGCGGCTCGCTCACGCCCATCACCTGGGCTACCTCCTTCATGTGGAGGTTTTTTTCGTAGTAAAGCGATAGCACAATCTGTTCGTTTTCCTGAAGCGCGGCTATTCCCTGTGCCAGCACCTGCTGCAACTCCTGCTCGGCCAGCACGCTCTCGGGCTGGCTGCTCGGGTCCTCGTTTGTCAACTCGAAGTGATAGCCGTCCATGTCCCGCGCGTCCATGAGCGCGTCGAGCGAGAGCGTATTGCTCAGCGCAACGCGCGCGGCTTCCTTTTGATACTTGTCTGTGGAGATTCCCAGGTGGCTGGCGACCTCCTGGTCCGTCGGAAACCGTCCGAGCTCATTTGCAAGGCCGGACACAGCCTGGTCAATCTCCTTGGCTCGCTGGCGTATGTTGCGAGGCAGCCAATCCTGCTTTCGTGCGAGGTCTATAACCATGCCGCGGATACGTTTGGCCACGTAGGTCTCAAACTTTATGCCCTTACCGGGGTCAAATTTATCTATGGAACCCAACAGTGTGAGTATTCCCTCGCTGACTATGTCGTCAACCTGAGCAAAGCTGCTGTACACTCCCCGTATCTGGAGCGCGGCGTTCTTGATGAGTCCTTCATAACGCATGACCAGCGGCCATTTAAGCTGCTCATCACCCGTCGATTTATACTGCGCAAGCAGCTCAGCGGTGCTCATGCTTTCTATCTCGGCTTCGGAGTAAATGCGGTTTTCCGCTGTCGCGGTGCTCATGTCCCCACCGCCTTCCGCTCCGCGTGCGCTGCCTCGGCCGTAATGTTACCAAGAGCCTGAATCTGTACATTATTTGTTATTTCATTGAAGGACAGCACATACACGTTGGGGTAAAACTGCGTTATCATCTTGCTGAAATAGCTGCGTATGACCTGGCTGACGAGTATTACAGGAGTCTGCGAAAGGTCTCCAAACTTTTTCAGGTGGGTCGCCATCTGGGAAATTATGCTCTGCATCAAATCCGGCCCCATGGCCAGGTACACGCCCTGCTCGTTTCTGGTAAGCGAGGATATGATTTTCTTTTCCACCTCCGCGTCGAGAGTTATCACGCGAAGCTGTCCGTCCTCGCAGAAACGGCGGGTTATCGTGCGGGCCAGCGCACCGCGGACCTGCTCTATCATCATGTCCATATCGCGGCCCTGAAGCGTGGCGTCCACGGCCGTTTCCAGAATCGTGGCAAGGTCCTTTATCGGAACACCCTCCTGCAAAAGACTGCGCAGCAGCTTTTCCAGGTTAGCATAGGTAATAATGGCCGGCACGGCTTCCTCCACAAGCTCAGGCGAGCTTCGCTTGAGATTTTCCACAAGCCGTATAGTCTCGGCGCGGTTGAGCAGCTCGTAGGCGTGCTTCTTCACCGTCTCAGCCAGATGCGTGAGCATAACGGACAGCGGGTCTATGACGTTGTAGCCGTATATCTCCGCCATTTCCTTGTTCTCCGGCAGTATCCAGCGAGAAGGTATACCGTAGGCCGGCTCTATGGTCTCGATGCCGTCTATCTCGCCCAGCGGGTTGGGCGGCTCAAGCGCAAGGTAGTAGTCCACAAGTATCTCGCCGCGGGCAACCTCCTCGCCCTTTATGCTTATCGCATACTGGTTGGTACCCAGCGCGGAGGAGTCGTGCAGGCGGATTGATGGAAACACAAATCCCATATCCTGCGCATACTGGCGCCGGAAGATAACTATACGGCTTATCAGCTTGCCGCCGTGACTTTCGTCCACGAGCGGAATAAGGCTGTAGCCGAACTCCATCTCGACCGGCTCGACAGACAACAGGGAATAGACATTGTTGATGTCCTTGTAGTAGTCGCTCTCGGCGGGCGCCTCAGCCTCCACAGGAACCGGCGGTGCCGCGGCCGCCTCAGCCTCCTGCCTTCGCTGCGCGTCCAGACGGCGGGAAATGAGAACGCCGCCTATTGTCAGCAGCGTGCCGCCGGCAATGAGCGCCACGTGCGGCGTGCGCGGTATTAGCGCGAGAAAGTAGAGTATCACGCCCGTTGCCATGATGGCTCTGGGCTGAGCCTTAAACTGGCCGATAACGTCGGTGTTCAGGCTGCCCTCGGACACAGAACGGGTAACTATCATACCTGTGGCGGTGGATATCATAAGCGACGGGAGCTGGGACACCAGGCCATCGCCTATCGTGGCGATGGAGTAGGTTGAAAGGACCTCGAGAAACTCACCGCCGTCCATGACCATGCCGATTATGACGCCGCCAACAAAGTTGATAAGCGTAATGATGATGGACATTATCGCGTCGCCCTTGACTATCTTGGTGGCACCGTCCATGGCTCCGTAGAAGTCGGCTTCCTTCTGAATCTTGGCGCGGCGCAGTCTGGCGGCCTGCTCATCTATAAGGCCGGAGCTCAAGTCCGCGTCGATTGCCATCTGCTTGCCCGGCATGGCGTCGAGCGTGAAGCGTGCCGCCACCTCGGACACGCGCTCGGCGCCCTTGGTGATGACGATGAACTGGACCAGAACTATGATGATAAAAATTACGAAGCCAATTACTATATTTCCGCCTGTTATAAGCTGGCCGAAAGCCAGAATGACCGAGCCAGCCTGGCCGTGCTCGCCGAGAATAAGGCGGGTACTGGACACGTTCATGCCCAGACGAAACAGCGTTGTTATCAGAAGCAGCGAGGGGAAGATGGAAAACTCCAGCGCCTCGGAAATGCTCATGGTTATCATGAGAATCATGATGGACAGTCCGATGTTGCAGATAAGCAGGAAGTCCAGCATCTGACTCGGCAGCGGAATGACCAGAAACAGGACAACCACTACCACGAACAGCGCTATGATATTGTCAAAGATTCGTTTCATATGACCTCACTCTTCGGCAAATTTCGCACCTCGCTGGGAGCCGTTTCTCCGCCGTCGGCAAAACGGCGGCGGGTCATTTCACGATTTGCTGCTTTTCGTTGATGTGGAAGATATACACCAGCACCTCGGCAACCGCGCCATAGAGCTCCGGCGGTATCTCCATGTTCAGGTCCGTCTGCGCGTAAAGCGCGCGGGCCAGCGGGACATTTTCTATCACCGCTATTTTGTTCTCCTCAGCTATACTCACTATACGCATAGCTATGGAATCCTGACCCTTGGCCAGCACGATGGGGGCATTGTCCCGCTCGGGCTTGTATCGCAGGGCCACGGCGAAGTGGGTCGGGTTTCGGATAACCACGTCCGCGCCCGGAACCTGCTGCATCATGCGGCTTTGCGCCCTTCGGCGCTGCAGCTCCTTGATTTTGCCCTTGACCTGGGGGTCGCCCTCCATCTGTTTATACTCTTCCTTAACCTCCTGCTTGCTCATCTTCATCTGGCGCTCATAGTCCCACCATTGGTACAGAAAGTCCAGAGCAGCCAGCGCCACAAAAGCAATCGCAATGCGGATAACCATGCTCACAGCCACATCCACAAGATGCGCGCAGGCAGTTGTCAGATCGGTATACAGGTATCGTGAGCTTTCCAGAAACATATCCCGGATACTCACATAGATTATGACCAGCAAAAGGGTAATTTTCAAAATACCCTTGAGGGTCTCGACTACGCTCTTTAGCGAAAACAGGCGCTTAAAGCCCTGTAGAGGGTTTATTCGACTGAATTTCGGCTTTATCGACTCTCCACTGACGAGAAAACGGGTCTGCGCAAAGGTCGCGGCAACGGCGCAAAGTATTGCTACTGCCGCCAGCAGCCCGACGGTTCTGGCAACAACTATAAATCCGCTGACCCCCAACTCGGTTGATATCGAGTCCATCCCACGGGCCTCCTCGCCTACAGCCCCGATGCACGTGGTCATAAAACCGGCAAGCTGCCTGGCGTATGTCGTGGTGAGCATCCACAGCGTGGCAAAGGTGCCCAGCAGGCTGACCACCGCCACGGCGTCGCGGCTCATAAAGACGTTGCCCTTTTTTCGTTCGTCCCGTCGCTTTTTAGGTGTGGCTTTTTCGGTCTTGGAACCCTCGGCCAACGTCCATCCCCCCTTGGGCCATGCGCGCTGCGCCCCTCCGCGCTTTCTGCGCGGGTCTGGGGCCTTAGGTGTCTGATACCTCTGTCCCCCTCAGCTCGGGCATACACGCTCCGCGCTGTCAGCCGGACAAAGTCAATATTTCCCGCAGTGCGGCGAGCATATTGCTCTCGGCTTGGAGAAGAAACTCGCTGAAAGGCGCAATCAGCACCAGCAGCAACGCCAGTCCGACTATAACTTTCAGCTCTATGTTTATCGCAAAAACGTTTATCTGCGGGATAACCTTCATGAGTATCCCCATGCCCACCTGGGCAATTAGCTCCGCGGCCAATATCGGCATACAAAGCTTCACAGCCAGTATGGTGCATTCGACAAACAGCTCCAGCATGTAATTAAATGCCGGAAGCCCCAAAGAGACCGCGCCAAACGGCACTATCTCCTCCGAGGTGAGAAAAATACGCAACAGAGTCAAATGTCCCCCAGCGGCAAAAAACAACAGGGTCATCAGCACGTTTAGCATCGTGCCTGTAACCGACATGTTCGCCTGAGAACCCGCGTCGTAAATCTGGTTCATGGTCATTCCCATCTGGGTATCGACCATCAGTCCCGCCATCTGCGGGATATAAAAGAAAAAGCTGACCGCCAGACCGAGCAGCAGACCTACCGCCAGCTCCAGTATCATGCGCACGACAAGCTCCGCGGTATCCACCGGAATCGAGACCCGCTGCGTCGTGACAGACATCACGAACAGGGACAGAATCAGAATCATGCCGCTGCGAAAGGAATTGGGTATGTTTCTGCGGCCCAAAATGGGGTTAAAGAGGATAAAGCCGCTCACGCGGGCAGTCACAAAAATAAACAGCGTAAGCTGCGCCCAGTCTATCATGGGTTTTGCCTCCGTTCAGACCGAGCCGCAGGGACTGGCGCCGTTCCGCCCTGTAAAAGTGCGGCGGCCTCGTCTCCCTCAGCTTGCAATCAGCGTAAAAATTTGATGCGTGTAATCCTGAAGCGTATTGAGCATCCAGCTTCCGCCCAGCAGAAGCACAGATATCACGACTATCAGCTTGAGTATAAACGAAATCGTCTGCTCATGTATCTGCGTCACAGCCTGGAATATTGCCACGAGCACGCCGACAAGCATACTCAGCAGCAGCATCGGACTACCTATCTTTATGGCCACGCTCACCGCCTCGCGCAAAAGGTCGCTTACCATCGTTGTATCCATGGTTCACTCTCCTTTGCCATGGTCAGTATACACCCTGCACCAGCGTAGAGAACAGCAGGGACCAGCCGTTTACGGACACGAAAAGAAGCAGCTTGAACGGCGTGGAAATCATCGCCGGCGGCAACATTATCATACCCATGCTCATCAGTGTAGAGGAAACTATAACGTCAATGAGCAGGAACGGCAGATACAGAAGAAAACCGATGTAGAACGCTCTTTGCAGCTCCTGCGTCATGAAAGCCGGCACGATTATACGCAGCGGAAGTTCCTCTGCCTCAGCCCTTGTCTCTGGCACGTCTATGTGAGCTAAATTGCAGAACATCTCCAGAGTATTCCACTGGGTGTTGTCAAGCATGAATCCCTTTAGCGGGACGCTCGCGCGGTCTATAAACTCGGCTTGGTCTATCGTCTCGTTTCTATAGGGCTCCCACGCCTGCGTCTGTATCTGTGTGAGCACGGGATTCATGGTGATAAGCGTCAAAAACAGTGAAATACCCACCAAAACGAGGTTCGGCGGCGACTGTGCGGTGCCCATGGCGTTGCGCAGAAAGGACAGCGAGATGATGTAGCGCGTGAACGACGTCATCATCACCAGCATCGATGGCAGCAACGCTATCATAGTGGTGAGGAAAATCACCTCGAGCGTCTGTACGCTTCCACCATTAATACTGATAAGACTATCGGTCATTTAGCTTTCACCTCTGTTTCCTTTGCCGGAGCACTTCGCTGAAG
>CATJWG010000089.1 GCA_949744165.1 uncultured Eubacteriales bacterium
AGCGCACACGCCGCTGTGGGCGGTGCAGGAGAGCACACTGCGGACACGCACGCGGTCAATACCGTGCGCCTCGAGAAGCGCTTCGTCGCCTTTCATGAACATGTGGTCCGCGGTGAAAAGGACCTCGCCAGTGTCAGGGGCGGTGACATCAAAGGAGGGGTAACGGCCGTGGATGCTCTCGCCGAAGGTCTGCACGACCTGGCCGTTGTCATAGACGGTGGTGGCCCAGATGCCATCGGTGGTGCCGCAGTCCTCCTCGCGGATTATGACCTCCTGGGATACGTCAACCAGACGGCGGGTGAGGTATCCGGAGTCGGCTGTACGAAGAGCGGTGTCGGTCAGGCCCTTGCGCGCGCCGCGGCTGGAGATAAAGTACTCAAGTACGGAAAGACCCTCACGGTAGTTGGACTTGACGGGGATTTCTATCGTTTTGCCGGCGGTATTTGCAAGCAGGCCGCGCATACCGGCAAGCTGACGAATCTGGTTCATGGAGCCGCGGGCGCCGGAGTCGGCCATGATGAAGATGGGGTTAAACTCATCCAGTGCGCTTTGCAGCGCTTCGGTGACCTCTTTGGTGGTCTTTTCCCACTCGGCGATAACCAGGCGGTAGCGCTCGTCGTCGGTGATAAAGCCGCGGCGGAACTGGCGCTCGATTTTCAAAACCTTTTCCTCGGTTTCGTGTATCAGTTCATGCTTGGCGCTCGGGACGGTCATGTCGGCAATCGAGATGGTGATAGCGCCTATGGTGGAGTATTTGTAGCCGAGAGCCTTTACATTGTCGAGCACCTCGGTGGCTATGGTGAAGCCGTGCTTTTCAATGCAGCGGTCGATTATCTTACCGAGCTGCTTTTTGCCGACCTTGCCTATAGAGCTGCCGCCGCCGCCAACCTCGAAGTCGAACATGGTCTCAGGATTCGTGCGGTCGACAAAGCCAAGGTCCTGCGGAATGGGCTCGTTGTAGATTATGCGGCCGACGGTAGCCTCAATTATTTTTGACTTCGGCACACCGTCAATATTTTTTGTTACGCGCACGAGTATTGGCGCGTGCAGACCGAGTACACCCTCACGGTAGGCGATGATGGCCTCGTTGACATTTGCGAAGCAGTACACCGGCTTGTAGCTGGCGGGGGTTTTACCCTCTTTTTTCGCCGCGGCGTTGGCGGCAAGGAACTCGTCCGCGTCCACAACCTCGTCTGCGGGCAGGTCCGTTTCGCCGGCGTCGGAGACGTACACATTCTCCGCGCCCTTTTCGGCTTTGCCGATGCGGGTGTAGGTCAGGTAGTACGAGCCGAGTATCATGTCCTGAGTCGGCACGGTGACGGGGCTGCCGTCCTGCGGGCGCAGAAGGTTGTTGGCAGAGAGCATAAGCAGTCTTGCCTCGGCCTGGGCCTCGGCGGACAGGGGCACGTGAATGGCCATCTGGTCGCCGTCAAAGTCGGCGTTGAAGGCGGTGCAGCACAGGGGGGGGAGCTTAAGAGCGCGTCCCTCAACCAGCACGGGCTCAAAGGCCTGAATACCCAAACGGTGGAGCGTTGGCGCGCGGTTGAGAAGCACGGGGTGTTCCTTGATAACCACGTCCAGGGCGTCCCAGACCTCAGTGCGCTGCTTGTCTACCATCTTTTTGGCGGACTTGATGTTGTTTGCAGCGCCGTCCTCAACGAGCTTTTTCATTACGAAGGGGCGGAACAGCTCGATTGCCATCTCCTTGGGCACGCCGCACTGATAGAGCTTAAGGTCCGGACCGACTACTATGACGGAGCGGCCGGAGTAGTCTACGCGCTTACCCAGAAGGTTCTGGCGGAAGCGGCCCTGTTTACCCTTGAGCATATCGGAAAGAGACTTGAGTGCGCGGCTGTTTGCTCCGGTGACGGCGCGGCCGCGGCGCCCGTTGTCTATAAGCGCGTCCACCGCCTCCTGGAGCATACGCTTTTCGTTGCGCACTATAATATCGGGTGCGTTGAGCTGCATGAGGCGCTTGAGGCGGTTGTTGCGGTTTATAACTCTGCGGTAGAGGTCATTGAGGTCGCTGGTGGCAAAGCGTCCGCCGTCAAGCTGAACCATGGGGCGAATTTCGGGGGGGATGACAGGCAGAACGTCGATTATCATCCACTCGGGACGGTTGCCGCTGAGCATGAAAGCCTCGACAACCTCAAGGCGCTTGACTATCTTGGCCTTCTTCTGGCCGGAGGCGGTGTCCAGCTCACGGCGGAGCTGCTGGGACAGCTGCTCGCAGTCGATGTCCTCAAGCAGCTTTTTCACGGCTTCGGCGCCCATACCGGCGTCGAAGTCGTCCTCGTACTTCTCGCGCATGTCGCGGTATTCGCGCTCAGAGAGTATCTGGCACTTTTGCAGCGGGGTGAAGCCGGGGTCGGTGACTATATAAGCACCGAAATACAGTACCTTTTCCAGTATGCGCGGTGTCAGGTCAAGCAGCAGGCCCATACGTGAGGGAATTCCCTTGAAATACCAGATATGGCTAACGGGCGCGGCCAGCTCGATGTGACCCATACGCTCTCGGCGGACCTTGCTCTTGGTGACCTCAACTCCGCAGCGGTCGCATATTTTACCCTTATAGCGTATCTTCTTATATTTTCCGCAGTGGCACTCCCAGTCCTTGGTTGGTCCGAAGATACGCTCGCAGAACAGGCCGTCCCGCTCGGGCTTGAGAGTGCGGTAGTTTATGGTCTCAGGCTTTTTTACCTCACCGTAGGACCAGTTCCTTATCATTTCAGGGGAGGCTATGCCTATTTTGATTGCGTCAAACGGTGTATAGCTCATGCCTTATTCCTCCTCCTCAAAATCGTCGTCATCGCCGCTGTCAAAATCAATGTCGTCATCGCCGTCTTCATCCTCGTCGGAGACATCATCTTCTCCGTCGGCATTTTCTATAGCATAGCCGGCGTATTCGAGCTCACGGTCGTCGGACTGGTATTCCACGTCCTTGAAGCTGGGGGCGAAATCGTCGTCGTCATCGTCGTCCTTGAGGTCTATTTCCGCGCCGTCCTTGTCCAGAACACGGATATCAAGACACAGGGACTGAAGCTCCTTTACAAGAACGCGGAAGGACTCCGGCACACCGGGCTGCGGGATATTGTGGCCCTTTACGATGCTCTCATAGGTGCGCACGCGGCCGGTGGTATCGTCGGACTTGACGGTGAGTATTTCCTGAAGGGTATAGGCCGCGCCGTATGCTTCGAGAGCCCAGACCTCCATTTCTCCGAAGCGCTGGCCGCCGAACTGGGCCTTGCCGCCGAGCGGCTGCTGGGTAACCAGACTGTAGGGGCCGGTGGAGCGGGCGTGCATCTTGTCGTCCACCAGATGGTGGAGCTTGAGGAAGTAAACCCAGCCGACGGTGACATCGTTGTCAAAGCGCTCGCCTGTGCGTCCGTCGTACAGAACACTCTTGCCGTCCTCACGCAGGCCGGCAAGCGAGAGGGTTTCGTGTATGGTCGCCTCGTTGGCGCCGTTGAAGATTGGGGTGGCTACCTTCCAGCCAAGAGCCTGGGCCGCATAGCCGAGATGGACCTCCAGAACCTGTCCGATATTCATTCGGGACGGAACGCCCAGCGGGTTGAGCACGATGTCCAGAGGCGTGCCGTCCGGCAGGTATGGCATATCCTCCTTGGGCAGGATGCGGGAGACAACGCCCTTGTTGCCGTGGCGGCCGGCCATCTTGTCGCCGACGGATATTTTTCTCTTCTGCGCGATGTAAACGCGCACGACCTCATTTACGCCGGGGCCCATCTCGTCGCCGTTTTCACGGGTGAAAACCTTCACATCAACGATTATGCCGCTCTCGCCATGGGGAACCTTGAGCGAGGTGTCGCGTACCTCACGCGCTTTCTCGCCGAATATGGCGCGCAGAAGCCTCTCCTCAGCGGTAAGGTCGGTCTCGCCCTTGGGCGTGACCTTGCCGACAAGAATGTCGCCTGCGCGCACCTCTGCGCCGACGCAGATTATGCCGCGCTCGTCAAGATATTTGAGCGCGTCCTCGCCGACTCCGGGAATGTCGCGGGTTATCTCCTCCGGGCCGAGCTTGGTGTCGCGTGCGTCGCACTCGTACTCCTCAACGTGTATAGAGGTGAAAACGTCCTCCATAACAAGGCGCTCGTTGAGCAGAATGGCATCCTCGTAGTTGTAGCCCTCCCAGGTCATGAAGCCGACAAGGATGTTTTTGCCCAGCGACAGCTCGCCCTGAGCTGTGGAGGGGCCGTCGGCAATTACGTCGCCGGCCTCAACGCGCTCGCCTGCGTTGACTATCGGGCGCTGATTGAAGCAGGTACCCTGGTTGCTGCGTGCGAACTTGATAAGGGGATAGTCCTTTATCGTGCCCGAGTCATAGCGGATTGTGACCTTGTCGGCCGCGACCTTCTGCACGGTGCCGGCGCCCTCGGCCAGCACGACGACGCCGGAGTCCACGGCGCACTTGTGCTCGATGCCGGTTGCGACAATAGGGGCCTGGGTAGTCATGAGCGGCACGGCCTGACGCTGCATGTTCGCGCCCATGAGCGCGCGGTTTGCGTCGTCGTTTTCAAGGAAGGGTATCATCGCCGTGGCGATGGATACCATCATTCTTGGGCTGATATCTACGTAATCTACGTGCTCGCGGTCAACCTCGATAATCTCGTCACGGTGGCGGCAGGCTATACGGGCGTTTACCAGGTTGCCCTCCTCGTCCACCGGCTCGGTGGCCTCGGCAACGGTGTAGTTGTCTTCGATGTCCGCAGTCATATAGTCCACGTCGTCGGTAAGGCGGCAGGCGACGACCTTGCCGTTTTCATCGCGGACCTTCTCCACACGGCGGTAAGGCGTTATGAGGAAACCGTACTCATTCACGCGCGCATAGGAGGCCAGATAGGAGATAAGGCCGATATTCGGGCCTTCAGGCGTCTCTATCGGGCACATGCGGCCGTAGTGGCTGTAGTGAACGTCGCGCACATCGAAGGACGCGCGCTCGCGCGAAAGACCGCCGGGGCCGAGAGCGGACAGGCGGCGCTTGTGCGTAAGCTCGGCAAGGGGATTGGTCTGGTCCATGAACTGACTGAGGGGGGAGGAGCCGAAAAACTCCTTTATCGCCGCGGTTACAGGGCGGATATTGATAAGACTCTGCGGGGTTATGATGTCCAGATCCTGGAGCGTCATGCGCTCGCGGATTACGCGCTCCATGCGCGAAAAGCCTATACGGAACTGATTTTGCAGCAGCTCGCCCACGCTTCTCATGCGGCGGTTGCCGAGATGGTCAATATCGTCGGCGGTGCCGATGCCGTTAGCAAGACAGTTGAGATAGTTGACTGAGGCGAAGATATCGTCGAGTATAACGTGCTTGGGAATCAGCAGTTCGAGATTGTCGCGTATGGCGTCCTTGAGATCATCGCCCGAATACTGCTCGAGCAAAGGACGAAGAATTATCATGCGGACCTTTTCTTTTATGCCCAGCTCAGCGGGGTCGAAGTCCACATAGCGGGCAAGGTCGACCATACCGTTTGAGAACACGCGCGCGGCACGGCCCTCAACCTCAAGCCAGACCTCGTTTACTCCGCTGTTTTGGATTTCGTCGGCCTTGGCGCGGCTGAGGGTTTCGCCGGCATCGGCGATTATCTCTCCGGTCTCGGGGTCGGCCACGGGCATGGCAAGGATATGGCCGCTTATGCGGGCGCCGAGAGCCAGCTTCTTGTTGAACTTGTAGCGGCCGACATTGGAGATATCATAGCGGCGGTGGTCATAGAACAGTCCGGACAGCAGGCTTTCTGCGCTCTCAACCGTCGGAGGGTCGCCGGGACGCAGCTTTTTGTACACTTCGATGAGGCACTCCTCGCGTGTGGGGCAGGTGTCGCGCTCAAAGGTGGCGTTCAGGCGCGTGTCGTCGCCGAAGATTTCCTTTATCATCTCGTTGGTGACACAGCCGGCGACAGTGTCGCAGCAGCTCAGCCACGTGCTCGGCTCGTTTTCGTCGTAGCGGCCCATAGCCTTGAGCAGCCAAGTTACGGGAATCTTACGGTTTTTGTCTATACGCACATAGAAAACGTCATTTGCGTCGGTTTCAAACTCCAGCCAGGCGCCGTGATAGGGGATGATGGTAGTGCCATAGACTGAGATGAGAGCTTTGTCCGTTTTCTTATCAAAATAAATGCCGGGGCTGCGCACTATCTGAGAGACGATAACGCGCTCGGCTCCGTTTATAATGAAGGTGCCGCCGGCTGTCATTATGGGGAAATCCCCCATAAAGATTTCCTGTTCCTTTATCTCCTCGGTCTCGCGGTTGCGCAGCCGCACGCCGACCTTCAGAGGCGCGGCATAGGTGGCGTCGCGGGCCTTGCACTCCTGCTCGGTATACTTCGGCTTTTCGTCCATAGAGTAGCTGATAAAGCTCAGCTCAAGGTTGCCGGAATAGTCCGACACGGAATCGACGTCGGCAAATACTTCCTTGAGACCCTGGTCGAGAAACCACTTGTAAGAGTTTTTCTGTATCTCAAGCAGATGGGGCATATCCTGGATTTCCTGCGTACGGGCGTAGCTCTTTCTCAGAGTTTTCCCGTAGTAGACGTCCTTTGGCATCTAAGCTTCACTCCTTTGAATATTTTTCCGCGAACGCACGGGGGAGTTGTAGGTTGCTGCGCGCCGGGGCTTGAATTTCGGCGCGGATATGGTAAAATAATAACAGAAATAATTGTGGGGGAGTATATTCCCCTGTCTACAGGTGTAGCAAGTAATTATACCATTGAACCCTTTATGTGTCAAGGGATTTTTTAGAAATTGCGAAAGCGGCTTTGGGGGCCGCTTTTTTGTTTTGGAGACTTATATGGAGCTTACGGTTTCTCTTGGACTTGCAATAATGGCGGCCTTTGCGCTGGTGGTTTTGTATTTTGAAGGGCTGCTCAGGGGCCGGCGCGCGGCTATCATTTTCAGCGTGCTTGTGATTTCGGCGATGCTGGTGCGCGGCGCGTGTATGGAGCACAGAACGCTTGACTATGAAAACTTTCTCGCCGTGTGGGTGAACTTCTTCCGTGAAAACGGGGGGTGGAGCGCCCTTTCCCAGAGCATCGGTAACTATAACGTGCCTTACCTGTATTTTCTTGCGCTGTTTTCCTACTGCGGCGCGCCGGACCTTTACCTTATAAAATTACTCTCGATTTTTTTCGATGTGGTGCTCGCCTGGGCGGTTCTGCGCCTCGTGCGCGTATGCAGGGGAGGAAGGGCGGAGCAGGCGGCGGGATTTTTTGTCACGCTGTTCCTGCCCACAGTAGTGCTAAACGGGGCCTATTGGGGACAGTGCGACAGCATTTATGGCGCCTTTGCGCTTTTGGGCGTGTGCTTTGCGCTTGAGCGGCGGCCGGTTCTGTCAGTGGTGTCTGTGGCGCTGTCCTTTGCTTTCAAGCTTCAGGCGGTGTTTGTTATGCCGGTTTATCTGGTATTTGTGTTCACGGGGAGAATAAAATGGAGGCACCTGCTCATTTTTCCGCTGACATATTTTATCGTGGTCCTACCCGCAGTGCTGACGGGAAAGCCGTTGCTTGACACACTGCTGCTGTATTTCCGCCAGGCCGGAAGTGTGGGGGATGCGCTCAACTATAACTCATCGTCCGTGTTTGCGTTTGTGCGCGGGGACGTGGACAAACAGCTTTTTTCGATGCTTGGAATAGCGGGAGCGGCGGCGTTTTTAGCGCTTGTGTACGCCTGGCTGTTTTTCAGAAGGAAGGATGTGACGGACCGGACGCTGCTTGTCTGCTCGCTGCTTATCTGCCTGGGAGTTCCGTTTTTGCTGCCGCACATGCATGAGCGCTATTTTTTCATAGCCGATGTGCTCTCGCTCGCGCTGGCGGCGCTGGTGCCGCAAATGGCGCTGATTCCCGCACTGGTGAGTTTTGGCTCGCTGCTGGGGTATTACGCCTATCTGAACATGCGCTATCTGCTGCCGATGCGCTACGGCGCCGCGGCACTGGCTCTGGCAATGCTTGTGAGCGTGTTCTTCTTGGCGTCTACGCTGTATGCGGGGGAGGGGGACGCGGAGCCGAGCGGTGGGCAAAAATGAAAAAAGCGGTTTGTCCATTTTTTATTGTAAAAAAACCGATGCTCCTACTTGGAATATCGGTTTTTTTGTGCTATCATGGTTCGGCCCATGCGGAAGATAATTATTCACGGAGATATAGATATGGATTGGGAGACACTGCAAAAGGAATGTTTAGCCTGCCGGCGCTGTCAGCTTTGTGAAACGCGGCACAACGTTGTTTTCGGAGTCGGAAACAGGCAGGCTGAGGTCGTGTTCATAGGCGAGGGGCCCGGCGAACAGGAGGACCTGAAGGGCGAGCCCTTTGTCGGTAGGGCGGGCAAGCTGCTCGACGACATGCTTGAACTGATTGATTTGGACCGCACGAAAATATACATAGCAAACATGGTGAAATGCCGGCCGCCGCAGAACCGTGACCCGCTCAACACCGAGCAGGACGCCTGCGCGCAGTGGCTTAGTGCGCAGCTTGAGCTTATTAAGCCGAAAATAATCGTCTGCTTGGGGCGGATTGCGGCAATGCGCTTTATTAAACCGGACTTCAAGATAACGCGCGAACACGGCCAGTGGTTTGACCGCGGCGGCGTAAAGGTCATGGCGCTGTACCATCCTGCGGCGCTGCTGCGCGACCCGCGCCGCCGTCCGGAGACCTTTGTCGATTTGAAAACGATTCAGTCGGCTATGAGAGAGGACTGCACACATACTTATTAATTATTGATTATGGAGATTAAAACCGATGCTTACATTTCATCCTCTCGGGATTGAGGATAAGACGTGGATAAACGAGCGCGTGTTCGCCTCTGGCACACGCAGCGCCGACTACAGCTTCGGCAGCATGTACATGTGGGATGGGCGCTACCGGCAGCTTGTGTGTGATTTCGGAGGCAGGCTCGTCGCCTTGGCTCACGCCCACGGCTCGCCGATTTATCCATTCCCCGTCGGCTCGGGAGAGCTCGCGCCCGTAATTGAGGCGATGCGGGAGTACGCCGTGGCTAATGGCTTCCAATTTGTCATTCGCGGTGTGGAGGAGGGCGGACGGGCCGAGCTTGAAAAGCTTTTTCCCGGGAAATTTTCATTTACCGAGGACAGAGAGTTTGCCGATTACATTTACACCGCGGAAAAGCTGGACACGCTCTCGGGGAAAAAGCTGCACTCAAAAAGAAATTATGTAAACCGATTCTGCGCCGAGCGCGAATGGAGCTTCCGCGAGCTTGAGAAGGGGGATTTTCCCAGTTGTCTGGACCTTCTGCGGCGCTGGAGGGCGGATGAGCCGGAATATGGCGACGACGCCAGTGGCGAGCACGCGGCGATAATGCGGGGCTTTGAGTACTATGACGAGCTTGACCTCGTCGGTGGAGCGCTGCTTGTGGATGGGGAACTGATTGCCTTTACCGTGGGCGAGAGAATTTCCGCAGACACTGTGGATGTGCACTTTGAAAAAGCCTTAGCGGAAATTGACGGGGCCTATCCGATGATAAACCGTGAGTTTGTCCGCTTGTTGCGCGTGCGCTGGCCGGAGCTGAGGTACATAAACCGCGAGGACGACATGGGGCTTGAAAACCTGCGTCAGTCGAAGCTGAGCTACCATCCGGAATATCTGCTGCGGAAATTTACCGCGACCTGGTGCTCGTGAGATGGAGGGCCTGATTCTGCGCGCGGCGGGCCGGCAGGATATCGGGGATATCTGCCGAGTCTGGGAACGGTCGTTTGGAGATGGACCGGAGACGGTGAAAAAGCTGCTGGGACCGGAACGCCTTGAAAATACAGCGGTCGCGGAGCTCGACGGTCATGTGCGCTGCCTTATGGCGGGCTTTGACGGAGTCGGCTTCGGCGACGTGAGGGCCGCCTATATTCTGGGGTTGTGTACGCAGCCGGAGTACAGGGGGCGCGGCTTGGGCGGGATGGTGCTGCGCGAGGCGGCCCGTCGCGCCTTTGAGCGCGGCGCGGAGCTTGTCTGTCTGCGCCCAGCGTCTGAGAGTCTCGCACACTGGTACGCGGGGTTGGGACTGGATTCGCTTAGCCGTACGCTGCCGGTGATACCGGAGGGGAAAGCGTGCAGGCTGAGTCTCCGTCCGGTGAGCGCGCGGGAATATGCCTCTCTGCGCGGGGAGGCGCTTCCGCGTGTGCCGGAGGCGCTGCTGCTCGCACAGGAGATTTTTTATACAGAAGATGACGGAGGACTTTTCGCGCTCGACGGCGGAGGCTGCGTCTGCGTTCAGGGAGCAGAACGGGGTCTGGAAGTGCGCGAACTTATATGTCCGGAGCGTTGCAAAGCTGCCGTGGCGAAAGCTGTTTCGGAGTGCTTTGGCTGCACGGTTAGGCTGGTTCGGGCGCTTCCCTCAGACTCTGGAGAGGGGAGCACGCACCTGATGGGACTTTGGAAGGATGGAAGGAAAAGAAAGCTTGCGGCGGGAGCATACCTGCCTTTTACGCTGGACTGAGAGCCTGTTTCCGGGGCTCGGGAACGGATATTATGTAAATTACGAAAAAAACTTTGAACTTTAATATTTGTGTAATATATTTTGCATTTCTTTTGTAACATTTACTTGGTATTATAATCGTGCAAGAGATAGTTTCATCTTTTTCATTTTGTCCTCATCCCATAAAAGAGATTCGGTTCAGTGAATGTCGCATCGCTGGGCCGAATTTCTTTTTTCGTGAAATGGCTCCGACGAAAAATAAATGCCGCTCCGTAGGGCACACTCCATAAGGAAGTGTGCCCAGAGGCGGTCCAATAAGTTGAAATTGCATGATTTAAGACGGCGCGGCGCTTGCTACGCCGTCTTATTTTTGCGCTTTTGTATGGAATTATAGCAGGCCATGTATTCCTGCTCCAGTGCCTCCGGTTCTGGCGCTACCCACAGCCCAATGGTGTTATAGTAGATGTCCACCCGCTGATTGCGCTTGCCGTTTACCTTGTCGGGCTTGGATACCACGATTTTGTCTATAAACTCGTGGACGATCTCAGGCGTCAGTTCCGTCAGCCGTGTCACCTGTCTGGCCCGCTCAATAAAGCGTTGCAGGTCAGCGGCCTTGTCCGTAGTAGCCTCCAGACTGGCTTCC
>CATJWG010000090.1 GCA_949744165.1 uncultured Eubacteriales bacterium
ATCAGAAAAATGTGTACATGGTAAATCCCGCCTTTGATTCCTCACAGGCAAACAAGGGTACACAAAACTCCGCACAGGTTAAAACCAGGCGTTACAACTAATGTCCTGAAACATAAGCCACAGATTAAACCGGCGGTGCCTTGGTGCCGCCGGTTTCATTTTAACACAGCGCGGGCATGCTCGCCGCGCTCGAGAAACTATCCGTTTACTGACTTGCCCGCGAGCCACTGGACAACCAGCTACATCTCATACTGCGCCAGCCCAAGTATCATCAGCAAACAGTTTGCAGACGGCAAAATCGGTGCCTCCATGAATACCCTCACGCCTGTTGACAATAACTTCTAAGCGGTAAGCCTCAAAGCAACAAACCTACAGCGACAGCCCCCCCGAGTGATTCGGGGGCTGTTTTTTGCGCTGTCATATGACAGAAGCAACAGTGGACATAGTTTCGCTTATGCCCATCTTTGCCGCCGTCTACATTTGTGCATTACGGCCTTTTCTGTGTTTATATTCGTTTAGCGCACTTTTTCAATGCACCAAGCACACACTCCTGCGCAGGCATTCGCCTTGAGCGTGGGTACGCGCTCTTATACTCTCCATACAGAGCCGCAGCATCCTCAGCGCTCAAGCGCCCAGCAAGCCGTATTCCAAGGCCCTGCGCCGCCATAAGCGTCCAATATGCTGCTGGTGCCTCGCTTTGAAGCTGCACCGGTTCGCTGAAAATAAACTCCAGAGCCTCCCGCGCTTCCTGCGAGCACGCTCCCCTGTCGGCAATATTCGTCAGCAAAGCTCCAAGATTGTCAAGGAACTGCTCGTGACAGGGCAAATCTCCCGGACCCGCGCCCATGCCGAAAATTCCCTGCCCCGGCTTGCGCTCGCTGTCCTGCCGATGAAAGTGCTCAAGGTAGTCCCCGTACAACCGTTCAATCTCCTGTACCGCTGTCATCACAAATCAGGCAAAGGGGTTTTCCGTCGGATATGGAAGGACCTTGGGCTGGTTGTAATCAATGTCCTCAACACCGAGGAGCTTAAAAACCTCGAACAGCGTCTTGCCGTAATGTCCGAAAGCCACTGCGCCGTGGTGCGGATAGCGCTTCTGAATAAGAACATGTCGGTAGAACCTCCCCATCTCGGGAATGGCGAAAACGCCAATGCCGCCAAAGGAGCGCGTCTTAACCGGCAACACCTCGCCCTGCGCTATGTATGAGCGCAACACTCCGTCGCTGTCGCACTGAAGACGATAGAATGTAATATCACTCGCGGCAATATCGCCCTCAAGAGTGCCGCGGGTAAAATCGGGTTCACCGCCGGACTCAAGCAGGCGGTTCTGTATGAGCTGATACTTCACCGCGCGGTCAGCACACAGCTTACAACTTGGCGTATTACCGCAATGGAAGCCCATAAAGGTATCGGTCAGGGCATATTTGAATTTGCTCCTGATATCCTCGTCGTACAGCGACTTAGGCACTGAGTTGTTGATATCCAGCAGCGTCACGGCGTCTCCTGAGACACACATGCCTATATACTCACTCAGCGCTCCATATATATCCACCTCACAGGCCACTGGAATACCTCGGCTGGCGAGTCTTGAGTTGACATAGCAGGGCTCAAATCCGAAAGCCTCTGGGAAAGCAGGCCAGCACTTGTCTGCAAATGCGACATACTTGCGGCTGCCTCTGTGCGCCTCGGCCCAGTCCAGCAGCGTAAGCTCAAGCTGCGCCATGCGCTCGTTCATATCGGCATAATAGCGACCCTCGCCCATCTCCTTAGCCATGTCGGCGCACACCTCTGGTATACTCGGGTCGTTCGCATGGGCCTTGTAGGAAACCAGCAGGTCAAGCTCGGAGTTCTCCTCAACCTCCACTCCGAGCTCATACAGTCCCTTTATCGGCGCATTGCAGGCAAAAAAGTCCTGCGGGCGGGGACCAAAGGTAATTATCTTAAGGCTTCTTATTCCCAATAGAGCTCGGGCGATGGGCACAAAACCTCCAATCATCTTCGCCACATCCTCGGATGTACCGACGGGATACTCTGGAATAAAAGCCTTCAGGTGACGCATACCGAGGTTGTAGGAGCAGTTGAGCATACCACAGTAAGCGTCGCCGCGTCCATTTATCAGGTCGCCGTCTCCCTCCGCTGCTGCGGCATACATGCACGGGCCGCCGAAGTTTTTGGCTATAAGCGTCTCGGGCGTCTCGGGTCCGAAGTTGCCGAGAAAAACCACAAGAGCATTGCATCCGGCGGCCTTCACATCCTCAACCGCACGGAGCATATCTTTTTCATTTTCCACTGTCACAGGGCACTCGTATATCTCGGTTCCCTGTTCGCGGCACGCCTGCGCCACGGCGGCGCGTCGGCTCTCAGACAGAGAGATAACAAAACAATCGCGGGACACGGCAATGATGCCGAGCTTCACCTGCGGGATGTTGGTAAGCATAATAAATCTCCTCCCCTAATCAAATATCATTTGCAATATCAATATTTTCGCCGTACAGCAGCGTGCAGGCCCCCTGCGCAGCCTCGGCGCTCTCGGGATGGGCCAGCAGCCACTTGTTGCAGGCACGCAGGGTTCTGTCCTCCACGTTTAATACGCTTATCTCCGGCTTTGGTCCGTTCGTGCCGCGCGGCAGGGCCACAAGCACGCGAAATCCCTTCGCTGGATCCGCGTGGCAGGGCGCGTAGTGCAGAGTGGTAGCGTAAACCTCCACCAGCACGCCGGCGGGCACGCGGAACGCCTTTACCTTTGACGTGTCCAGACGTCCGTCAGGCTCAATCTCCTGCTTGCGTGCAAGCAACAGCACGAAGTCCTCCGTACCACAATTGAGCTCGCTGTCGCGGTGGTATTCAAGGCAGTTGAGACGCGTATTGTGTCCGTTGCACCAGCCGAGCTGCACGGGCATTCCGCCGTAGGCGTTGTCCGCTATCTGCCGTGCTACCGGCAGAGCCTCCAGCTCCGGCTGTGAGGGTACATAGTCCGTCCCTTCCGGTAAAGGCGTACATCTGCGCAACGCTTCAAGCAACGGCGCGGTATCGTAGCCGTCAAGTATCTTGCCATATTCGTCAAACGCAGGCTCTTTTATTGACAGGATTTTCATATTTTCTGATTCTCCCCAAATTTTTTCAGACAGGCCTCGCATATACGTCCGCTGACCTGCATGAAAAGCTGTGCGCAGGGTCCGACAAGTCCGGCACAGACGAGTGTACCGATCCCCACAACTCCGCCGAGCAGCCAGCCGATTAGAGCGAAGCTCAGGTCCACAGCCACTCGGACGGCTCCGAATGACTTTTTCGTCTTGTCGCTTATTACAACTGCCACAAGGTCGTTTGGTCCCGTTCCGGCCTCCGAGCGTATCACTATCGTCATTCCAAAGGCCAGTATGGCACAGCCGAGCACCAGAGCCGGCAGGCGCGCAGGCAAACTCATCCCTTCACTGAACAATGGAGTAATCGGGATACTCCACAAATCTATTATCGGCCCACCCAGAGCCATACACAGCAGCGTTCCGATTCGCACGTAGCTTCTGTCCACAAACAGCAGCACAAGCACAATAAGCAGACATATCAGCAGGTGTACACGTCCATGGCTCATCCAGCTCGGCCATGGAATACTCCTGTAAAGTCCCTGTACCAGCACATTGAACGGGTCCGACCCGAGGCTCGACTGCAAAAACAGCGTCACTCCAAGGTGTGCAACGGTCAGTCCAGCGAGCAGCAGCAATATCTGTACTGTCAGGCGCGGCCAGTTGATGTTTTTCATTCCTCGCGCTCCCCATGAAGCTGCTCAAGCTCCTTGTCCGTCAGCTCCGCGGCCCGGCAGTCGGCGCGGTGGCGTTTCCACGCATATGCGGCAAAGCCAACTGCTCCCAACGCAAACACAGCCCCCGCCGCGACACGTGCCGCAGCGGGAAAAGTCGCGTCCTCTATTCTAAAGCAGAGCTGATAGGCCATATACAGCAGATAGGCCGCGACTAATCCCCGAAGAAGAGCTCGCATGTCCGCACGGTTTTTATCGGCTATGCGGTACTTCTTTTTTTCCATATCTCTCACCTGTTGAGCTCAGCAAACACGCTCTTGAGCGCGGGATAAAACAGCTTATACTGCTCATAGCGCTTTTCGTACAGCGCGGCAAGCTCCGGCTCGGGCTCCACTGTCTGCGCTGTACGTACAAGCGCGCGGCAGGCGTCCGCAACCGTGGGATAGGCTCCGCATGCCACCATCGCCAGCATCGCGCCTCCCATTCCGGGCCCTTGCTCGGACTCGGGAACGTCCAGCGAGATGTTCAGTACATTGGCAAAAATCCTCCTCCAAAGCGGGCTTTTCGCTCCTCCGCCGCATATCTTGCTGCGTTTGATTTCAATACCCAGCGATTTTGCGACCTCCACACTGTCGCGTATGGCAAAGGCTACACCTTCAAGCACAGCCTGAAGCATATCCGAACGCGTGCTGTCCATGGTCAGCCCCGTGAAGGTACCGCGGGCATTGGTGTCGTTAATCGGCGAGCGTTCGCCCATGAGGTATGGCAGGAAAAACACACGGTTTTTCCCCAGCTTATCCTCCGCTATCTCTGCCTGCGCGCCGGCATAGTCGTCCGTGCGCAGGATCTCGTCCATCAGCCACTTGTTGCAGGACGCGGCGGAGAGCATACAACCCATGAGATGATAGCGCCCGTCCGCGTGGGCAAAGGCGTGCAGACCGTTGCTTGAATCCACGCCAAAGCTCTCGCTGGAGATGAACACGGTTCCGGAGGTGCCAAGTGAAATGTTGCACGCACCCTCCCCCACCGTACCCGTACCAACCGCCGCCGCGGCGTTGTCCCCTGCGCCGGCGCAGACCTTAACGCTCTCGGGAAGTCCCAGCATCCGCGCTATCTCCGGTCTTAGCGTGCCGACGGTCTCATAGCTTTCAAACAGCCGCGGCATCTGCGCCTCGGTCACGCCGCAGATATCCAGCATTTCCTTCGACCAGCGCTTGCGCTCCACGTCCAGCAACAGCATACCGCTGGCGTCGGAGTAATCTGTGCAGTGAACGCCGGTGAGTACATAGTTTACATAGTCCTTTGGCAGCATTATTTTCACAATGCTCGCAAACAGCTCCGGCTCGTTTTCACGCATCCACAAAAGCTTGGGTGCGGTAAATCCGGCGAACGCGATGTTCGCCGTATATTTCGACAGCTTATCACGCCCCACGGTTTCGTTCAGGTACTCCACCTGATTTGCCGTGCGCCCATCGTTCCAGAGTATGGCAGGCCGAATTACCCTGTCCCCTGCGCCAAGCACCACAAGCCCGTGCATCTGTCCGCCTACGCCGATACCCGCGACCTTATTTGCGTCAAATCCGGACAGCAGCCTCGGTATTCCCTCCAATACCGCATGCTTCCAGTCCTCAGGATTCTGCTGGCTCCAGCCAGGCTGGGGAAATTCCAGCGGATAGTCTATTGAGACGACGTTTTTTATATCTCCCTCCCTGTCCATGAGCAGCAGCTTCACGGCGGAGGTGCCAAGGTCTATACCAATATACAGCATGGCCTTCTTTTTACCTCTTTCCGGATTTGCGGCTTGTAACCACGTCGAAAATGACGGCCAGCAGCAGAACCCCGCCCTTTATAACATACTGCCATGCGTCACCCAGGCCCATTATCGACATACCCATGTTGATAACGCCCAAGAGCATGGCTCCTATCACAACACCGCCGACGCTGCCGCTTCCACCATAAGCTGAGGCTCCGCCAATGAAACAGGAGCCTATTGCATCCATCTCGAATGAAGTTCCCGTGTTGCCGTTAACCGAGCCTACACGCGCCGCGCACAGCAGGCCACATAGGCCAGCCAGCAGACCCATATTGGCGTAGGCAATAAAGTAAATTTTGTCGGTGTTGACGCCAGAGAGCTTGGTGGCCTTCTCGTTGCCGCCTACAGCGTAGAAATAACGGCCAAAGGCGGTTTTAGAAGTAATAAAATTGTAGATGAGACAGATAGCCACAACCCACACAAGCATTACGGATATACCGCGGTATTTGCTGAGCATGTAGCAGTAGTAGACGATGAACGCGGCAATCAGCACTGTTTTTACATAGTCGCTAAGTACGCTGTTCTGGCGATAACCCCTTTTGGCCCTGTAACTGCGGTTTTTTACCGTACTGAAAATGACATAGGCCGCGGCAATCACACCCACAATAACTGCCGAAAGCTTAAGCTCTCCGTCGTCAAGGCCGGGTATTTTTATGTAAGCGGTAAAGATGTTCAGGAAAGTAGAATCCTGTATGGCAATGGTCTTGCTGTTGAGCACCAGACGTCCGATACCTCGGAAAATGAACATACCGCCGAGCGTAGTTATGAATGGCGGTATACGTACATAACCTATCCAGTACCCCTGCCATACGCCGACCAGCAGTCCGACAGCAAGACACAGCAGAATGACCGGAACTGCAGGCAGATGCATGTTGGAAATCATAACCGCCGCCAGTCCTCCGACCAGACAGACCACGGAGCCCACAGACAGGTCAATGTTGCTTCCGGTCAGTATGCACAGCAACATACCGCATGCCATCACCAGAACATAGCCGTTCTGAAGCATCAGGTTGGACATGTTCTGGGGATAGAGCAGCGTTCCCTTGGTCAGGACAGCGAAGAGGATAAAAACCACCACCAGAGCAATTACCATTGCATACTTGGTCAGAAAGCTTACCAGATTGAATTTTTTCTTCGTTTCATTCATTGTCGTGTCCTCCCTTTTTCATACCTTGGTGGTATCGCGGATGATGTAGCTCATTATGCTCTCCTGAGTGGCCTCCTTCGCGTCCACCTCGGCCAAAAGACGGCCCTCATTCATCACATAGATGCGGTCACACATGCCCAACAGCTCCGGAAGCTCCGATGAAATCATCATAACCGATTTTCCCTGGCTTACCATATCGTTTATCAGACAGTATATCTCATACTTTGCGCCGACATCAATTCCGCGGGTCGGCTCATCCATTATAAGAATCTCCGGCTCGGTAAACATCCATTTTCCCAGCAGAGCCTTCTGCTGGTTGCCTCCGGAGAGGTTTCCGATATCCTGTTCGATTGTAGGAGTCTTCGTACCCATGTCCTGCGTCATACGCTCAGCCGCCTGAACCTCCTGGTCACCGTCAATCACTCCTCCGCTCCTGCACACCTTATCCAGACGTGCCAAC
Source organism: uncultured Eubacteriales bacterium (assembly GCA_949744165.1). Taxonomy (GTDB): domain Bacteria; phylum Bacillota; class Clostridia; order Oscillospirales; family Oscillospiraceae; genus JAMPGF01. The sequence continues at coordinate 7,175 of CATJWG010000090.1, forward strand.
GTGGTGTTAAAGCGTATTGACTCGTCAAGAATAAGGCCGTTCGTCTTACGGTCCTCGGTGACATATGCCACGCGGCGGTGAATTGCCTCCTGCGGTGAGCGCAGGTCCACCTTCTCACCTCTGATATACAGCTCGCCGGAAATGCCCGTACCGTAGCTGCGGCCGAAGATGGACATTGCCAGCTCTGTGCGTCCAGCGCCCTGAAGTCCCGAGAAACCCACAACCTCTCCCCTGCGTATTTTGAAGGAAATGTTGTCGTCCACAACCTTTTCCGGATATAGCGGATGGTGTACCGTCCAGTTTTTCACCTCAAGGTTTACCTCTGGCTGTACCTTATGCTCGCGTGCCGGATAGCGGTCCTCCATCGAACGTCCCACCATGCCCCTGATTATGCGGTCTTCACTGAACTCGTCCACACCCTTTACAAGCGTCTCTATGCACGTGCCGTCGCGGATAATTGTCGCCTTGTCGGCGCAGTAGATTATCTCATTGAGCTTGTGCGTAATTATGATAGAGGTCAGGCCGTTTTTCTTAAACTCTATGAGCAGATCCAGCAGCATCTTCGCGTCCTCGTCGTTGAGTGAGGAGGTCGGCTCGTCGAGAATAAGCAACTTGACCTGCTTGGAAAAAGCCTTAGCTATTTCGACAAGCTGTTGTTTGCCGGTTCCGATGTCCTTTACCAGGGCTTGGGCCGACTCGTTTAGTCCGACCTGACGCATGTGGCGCTCGGCCTCACTGTAGGTTTTGTCCCAGTCTATGTAGCCCATCTTATTTTTTATCTCATTGCCCAGAAACATATTTTCGCCTATTGACAGCAGCGGTATGAGAGCCAGCTCCTGGTGTATTATAACGATACCCAGGGCTTCGCTGTCCTTTTGTGTCTTAAACTGGCACAGCTTGCCCTCATAATAAATTTCGCCGTCATAGCTGCCCGCGGGGTAGGTGCCGGACAGCACGTTCATCAGCGTAGACTTTCCCGCCCCGTTTTCGCCTATCAGAGCGTGAATCTCACCCTCCTCAACTCTGAGGTTGACGTTATCCAGCGCTTTTACGCCGGGAAATTCCTTGGTGATGGACTTCATTTCCAGAATCGTATTTGCCACGCGGTGGTCCTCCTCTCTAAGGCTCTCCTGAAAAATAAAAACGGGCGGGGCGCTTGCCCCGCCCACCGGTATTGTTTTTATCTGTGGGGTTTATGTAATCAGCCGTTGGTGGCTTCGAGATAACCGTCCGTGCCAACCACATAGTAGCCGGGAGTAACAAGCTTTTCCTCCATGTTGTCAGCAGTGACAACATCGGGAACAAGCAGGAAGAACGGCCACTTGTTGCTGGGGGTGGTCTCATAGGACTCAGTATCGTAGGCGCCCTCGACGTCCCAGGCAGAGCCAGAGATTAAGCTCTCATCGGCAGTCTTGCCGGCCAAGATTGCCTTGGCCAGGTCCAAAGTGACAACGGCCTCGTTGGCCACGGCCTTATACACAGTCATGGACTGCACACCATCCTTGATGTTGCGCAGGTTGGCCACGTCGCCGTCCTGGCCGGTGATAAGTACGCTGTTTCCACCGGCGTAGTCAGAGGTGATGGCCTGAGCCACTCCGAGGGCAGTGGAATCGTTGGAGCAGACCCACACATCCAGCTTGGTGCCGTCGGCATAATAGGATGCCAGCACATTTTGGGCACGGTTCAGGGCGTTGTCGGTCTTCCAGCCGGCAGTACCCACCACGTCGAAAGCGGTCTGACCGGAGACGACATTCAGCTTGCCGCTGTCGATATAGGGCTGG
>CATJWG010000091.1 GCA_949744165.1 uncultured Eubacteriales bacterium
AATCTGCGCCGTCCGCTCTGGCGCGTTGAGAACGAGGCGAGGGAGCAAATTTTGTGGGGACTCAATCAGTCGGATGTAGTGAAGATAAGCGACGAGGAGCTTGAGTTTGTCTGGGGCTGTACTCCGGAGGAAGGGGCCGACAGGCTGTTGGGTGAGTGCGGAGTGAAGCTTGCCATGGTGACGCTTGGGCCGCGCGGCTGCCTGCTGGCGAACCGTCAGGCGCGCTTTGCCTGCCCGAGCCCGAGAGTGACGCCGGTGGACACGACCGGAGCGGGAGACATTTTCGGCGGCAGCGCGGTTTCACGGCTGCTGGAGCTGGGTAAGGATCCGCAGGAGCTGACGCGGGAGAACCTGGCGTACATAGCGCGCTTCGCCGCGACGGCGGCGAGCCTGTCCACGGAGAAGTCAGGCGGAATTCCGAGCATACCGGCGCTTGAGACCGTGACGGCGCGGATGCGCGAGCTTGACGATTGAAAAATTAACAGCGGAGACGGCGGCGCATGGACTTAGTCCATGCGCCGCCCTTGTGGCTTATGGCTTGCCTTGGCAGCGTAGGTGTGCTATACTTGTGCCCATATTAAATGTGGGGAGGGCTACCGGTGTTCAGCGACGGAAGAAGCAAAAGGGTGATTTTTATCGCTCACTGCCTGCTCAATCAAAACGCAATTTCGGATGGAACTGCGGTGTATCCGGCGGCATTCAGGGGGCTTATAGACGCATTACTCATCGAGGATATCGGTATTGTTCAACTTCCGTGCCCCGAGCTGTGCTGTTTAGGGCTTGACAGGGGAAATGTCCGAGGCGCTGAGAGTCCTGTGACGGCGGAGAACACAAGAATCAGGAGGGAGATGGAATCGGGCACGACCTGTGAAGCGCTTTCGCGGCTTGTGGAGTATGCCATGCGGCAGATTTTGGAATATAATAAGCATGGCTTCGAGCTCGTGGGAATCATAGGAGCGAACCGTTCGCCGAACTGCGGAGTGGAAACAACGTCGGAAAATGGTGAGGAAACGAGCGGAATGGGGATTTTTATGGAGAAGATTTCCCATCGCCTTACGGAGGAAAACATTGATGTTCCAATGGTGGGGATAAAATCGGAGAACGATATTGCAGAAAAGCTGCTTCGGATTATCGGAAGGTAAAAAGGCAGGCATTTTCATTTGAAAATGCCTGCCTTTGTGATATTATAAGCTGTGCCGCAGGGCGTACAGGGCGGCGCCGCAGGCGGCTTCCTCGGTGTTGGCAGAGAGCGTCAGAGGGCAGGAGAAGGTCTGCTCGAATATGCGGCGAAGCTGCGGATTTTGACGCAGGCCGTTGCCGGAGCCGACCATTTTCGCGGGGGTGCCGCCGCCGGCGTCAAGGTAGCTGCGGAACATGCCGTACAGCTCGACGGCCATGCCGCGCATTACGGCGTACATGAAGTGCAGCGGGGTAAAGTTGTCGGCTCCTATGCCGGAGATGCTGCCGCGAAGGCTCGGGTCGCGCCGCGTGCCCTGGAAGGTTGTCACGGCTACGGGGACATTTTCTGGCCAGGGAGCGGCATTAAGCGCCGCGGACATGGCGGGATAGAAGCTGTCGCACTTTGCGCCGGTCAGCTCCACGGTTTTGCGGAAAAACTCCTCGAGCATCGCGTAGCTGCGTCCGCCGCACAGCGACGCGCCGACCAGAAGCCAGCCGCCGTCGGGAAAGGGCCGTGTTTCCAGCGAGTCGGTGCGCAGGTAATCAGGCGAATAGACGGACACCTGGCTGCCGGTGCCGACGTTGACAAGCAGAGCGTCAGTCCGGCCTGCGGTTGCGCCCAGAAAGCTGGCCTGATTGTCGCCTATGCCGACATACACAGGCAGGCCGAGCTCCCCCACGCCGAGGCAGGGCTTTTCTGCGATTTCGGGCAGAATTTCGGGGGATATGCCGGCCGCGGCCAGGGCCTTTTGGCCAAAGCGGGCGTTGGGAGCGTCATACAGGCCGAGGCTGGCCGCGTCGCTGGGGTCGATGAGCGGGCGTGTACGTCCGGAAAGGCGCATGGCGACGTAGTCGTGGATGGTACACAGTTGGGTTGCAGGGGCGGGGACGAGTTTGTTTTGCAGATTGTAAAAGTGTGTGACCATGCCGTAGCCTGTGGCGAGGGGACAGCCGGTGAGCCCGGACAGGCGCGCGCAGTAACTCCAGCCGCCGCCGAAGGGCAGGTCGCCGCGGCAGTCCTGCCAGGTGTACAGCGGGCTGACAGGGACTCCTTCGGCGTTGAGATAGAGCATGCCGTGCATTTGCCCAGTCATGCCTATGGCGGCGGCATCGGGGTGGCGGGAGAGAATATCGCGCAGGAGGGACAGCGCCGTGCTGTAAATCACGGCGGGGTCCTGGATTCTCTCAAAGCTTTCTCCGGAGAGAAAGGAATTGTTTTTCACGGCGGCGGCGTCCACCACGCCGAGCTCGGAGTCGTAGGCGGCGGCGGAAACGGTGGTGGTGCCGATATCCAGACCTATTGTCTTCATTCTCTTATCCTCAGCAGCAGGTGGACATGGGGTCGAGCCGTCGGATGATGTCCTGCTGTATCGCGGGGGACAGGTCGAGAAAATTTACAAAGGTGCCGTGTATGCGCATGATGTAGACACCGCTGGGGGCGTATTTTTTCGGATTTTCGAGCAGCTTGCGCAGGGTTTCGGGCGTGGTGACGTTCACGTAAAGGTAGAAAGGGGCGCGGTGCTCATTGAGCGGGTTGAAGAACAGCGGGCGGATTATGCGGTCGCGGAACTGTACGCCGCGCTCTTCGAGCGTCTGAGCGGTGAAGTACTTCGGGTCGATGCCGAAGTGGGAGGCTACGCCGCCGTTGAACATCTCGAAGGGCAGCTTCATTGTAGAGAGTGTGCGCAGGCCAAGACCATTGGTCGCGTCGCCGAACAGGGGATCTACGCCGTAGTTGAGCATCTCGCGTGCGGTGCGGCCGTCGGGCGTTGCGCCGACCCAGTAGCCGTAAAGCAGGTGGGTCGAGGGTGTGGACCAGTCGGGGCGGAAGGGGTTGCCAAGGTAGTTTTTCAGTCCCTTGACCAGCTCGGAAACATTGTGCGCCAGCTCCACTGCTTCGGCATCCGCTTCGGGGTCGTTGTTGCCGAACTTAGGGCATTTCTTGAGATATTCATGCAGGGCCTCATAGCCCTCAAAATTGCAGATCAGGGCATTGAGCAGATTTTCCGCCTGCTCGGGGTGCTTGCTTACAAGGTGATTGACGGCCACAAAGGAGTCCGAGACGACGGACAGGCCGTGAATGAGGCAGCCGGAACCGTTGTACTTCGTGCCCTGCTCGCCGGGGTCGCGGCAGTCCACGGCGGTGTCAAGCCCTCCCATGAAGCAGGACAGGAAGGGTACGCGCAGGTGGGACAGGGCGATTGAGGCGCCGTTTGCCGAGCAGGCCATCTGTTCGGCGAAGAAGCGCAGATTTTCATAGAACAGACTCTTGAGATTTTTGAACGTGTCGAGCGCCGTGCGGCTCGACTGCGGGCCTATCTCCTCGCCGCTTATCATCGAGCGCCCGCCGGTGAGTGTCAACTCGAGGATTTTTGCCAGGTTGAGCCATGAGTTGGTGGTGTTGCCTGCATCCTTGCCCATGATGAGCGGCTCCTGGCAGCCTGCGACGGCGTAGTCAGGCAGGTCGGCATCCTCCACGCCGTTCTCACGAAGCGTCTCAAACAGCGAGTCGTCGTTGAAGATGCTGGGCGTGAGGCAGCCGGGAGTGAAAAAGAAGCGGCCCATTTCGCGGTAAAGCTGCTCGGGAGTGTCTTTGTGCAGCTTCACGGAGAGTATCGGCTGGGGGAAATTCATCTCAAAGTATGCGTCGAGTATGGCGTAGCTCATGGGGTTGGTCAGGTCATTGCCCTGCACGTCGCGGCCGCCGATGAGGACGTTTTGCGAGATGGCCCAGCTCCGCTCGCCGACGTTAAAGAACACGAGAAAGTGCGAAAACAGCGCCGCAGCCTGCTCGCGCGTGAGATTGTCCGCCGCGCGGTAGGGCTCGAAAATTCTGTCGGCATTGCCGACAGAGAAGGCGAAGGGGTTGGGAGCCTGCTCCAGACACATTACCTGCCAAAGCAGGAGATAGGACTGCATCGCCTCGTAAAGGCTGCGCGCGCCGAACTCAGGAACATGGGCCAGCGTGCGCTCTATCAGCCTGTAGCGCTCGCGCTCAGGTCCCTCGGATTTCTCAGCAAGACCATAGGCCAGCGCTGCATATCGCTTGGCAAGGCGCAGCGCACAGGCCAGCGCGCGGCGCATGGAGCGCAGGCTTTCCGCGTGCTGAGCGTCCAGAGTCGGGAGCTTTTCGTCAATTTCAATGAGCAGCGCGCCAACGCCGACGCGGAGTGCACGGCGAAAATCCGGGATGAGATGCCCCGTGACCTGCTCGACAAAGTAAGCCACCTCGCCGGTATACTGACGGCAGTTTTCATAAACACGGGCAAGGTCGCGGACATAATCGCTGTCCGCCGCACGCTCGCGCATTTTGGAGATGCGCTCCGCCGTTACCTCACCCGCGGGTGTGGCGTAGTCATAGACCTCGAGCGGGTCGCAGTAGCCCTTGAAGCTCTCAACCTCAAAGGCGGGGTTTATAAGCGCATAGCTCGCGGCAAAGGCGTCGCGCTGGGTGCCGGCGAAGATTGCATTGGGGCTTATCTCCAGCGGCAGGCGGTCGATAACCGCCTCAAGCTCGAGAGCGGCTTTCTCCTCCTCGTTCAGGTCCCGGCCCTCGGACGCATCCGCGGCTATCTCGCGCGAGAGAAACCAGCCATTTAGTATCTTCTTTTCCTGCCGTTCCTCGGCAAACAGGTCCTTTGCAAGCTGCATGAGCTGTGCGCTGTTGTGAGTGCCAAACAGTTCCATGGCGCCATCCTCCTGAAAAATTATGTATGTATCACATTCAGCCCCGCGGCGCGGAGCGTTTCGGTAAAGCTGCGGAGCATTTCGGACGGTATCCTCGCCTGCTCTGTCATTGTGTAGGGCAGACTTAGCTTTTCATATTTTTCGCGGCCAAACTCGTGGTAGGGCAAAAGCTCCACGCTGGAGTTGTCAGAATTCATGCCAAGGCGGACAAACAGCCCGGCAAAGCCCTCGGCATCCTCGGGTGCGGCATTGAATGTGCCGATGAGCGGGATGCGTACTGCGGGATGCTTGTCGGCGGCGACGGCCAGAGCGATATTTTCGTGCGTAAGGCGGTTGGACGCGCCGGTTACGGCGCGGTGCTTTTGCGTGTCATAGTGCTTGCAGTCCATAATAAGGTAGTCCGTCAGCGCGAACAGCTCCGGAAGTCGCGCGTTTACGCCGTTGGTCTCCAGCGCTGTATGCACGCCCCCAGCCTTCAGGCCGGTTAAAAGCTCCTTAACCGCGTCGAGCTGTACGGTGACCTCGCCGCCGGTGAGAGTGACGCCACCACCGTCGAAGAACATCATGCGGCAGCTTAGAGCGCTGCGCACGAGCTCATCAACGGTATATGCCATACCGCCGTCCATATCAAGCCCCTCGGGGTTCGAGCACCAGGGACAACACAGATTGCAGCCTGAAAGATGGTACACCAGCCGGTTGCCGGGGCCGTCCTGAGAATAGTTAAAGCCCTGCTGAAAAACACGGATTTCCATACCCTCGCCTCCCTAACTACAATATAGCAATCGCATCTGTTTTTGTCAAGCCGCTTGACAAAAACAGATGCGAAATTCCGAAAAAAATCATTGACATGCGTATACCGCGTGTGATTGACAAAGCGGGGAATAGAACATATAATGTAAAATATGAGAAAGTACATACGACGAGAGGTTAGGTAAGCTGAATGGGCCAAACGGCGCGCAATTCTGAATACATAAAAAATTACAACCGCAAGGCCGCGCTGCGCATACTGCGCGGCGGGGCGATGAGCCGCGCGGGGCTTGCGCGTGCTATGGGTCTGACACGCTCGGCGACCTCGCTTATCGCGGACGAGCTGTTGGCGGAGGGTATAATCCGCGAGCTGTCGCCGCTCTCGGGAGGCCGCGGACGCAGCGCGATACCGCTGGTCGTGTGCCCGCAGGCGTATTATGCGCTCGCCGTTTGGCTTACGCGGCGCGGCAGCCAGGTGGGACTGTGCGATTTTGCGGGGAACCTTGTTGAGCTGCGTAATATCCCCATGGGAGAGGACTCGATTGACTGCCTTGAGCGCGAGCTCAGGCGCCTTCTTGAAAGAGCGGAGACGGGGCGCGTTCTCGGAATCGGCGTAAGCTCGCCGGGACCGCTGGACACCAAGTGTGGCAGAATAATAAACCCGCCGCGCTTTGACCGCTGGCACGGCGTGGAGATAACGGACATACTCTCCGAGCGCCTTGGTCTGCCGGCACACTTGGAAAACGACGCCTCAGCGCTGGCCCTGCATCAGCTTGGGCTCGGCGGAAGCAGGGACTTCCTCCTGCTGCTGGTAAACAGCGGCGTCGGCTCAGGAATTGTGACAAACGGAGAGCTGCTGTGCTCAAGCCGTCATTTTCCCAGCGAACTGGGACACACGTCCATACGATTTGACGGTACGCGCTGCGAGTGCGGCAACCGCGGCTGTTTAGAGGCGTACACGGCGATTCCCAATATTCTGCGCGGTAGCCCGTATTCAAGCTGGAGCGAGCTGGTCTCGTGCCTTGACACCGAGCGGGAAGCGGAGACGCTTTTCCGCAAGGAGGCGGCATTTCTCGCCACGGGAATAATAAACCTGCTCAATCTTATCCACCTTGATACGGTGTATCTCGCCGGAGACATCGCCTGCTCGTTCGAGAGGCTTGCCCAGCGTTTGAGCCGCGAGATAACACGCCGCAGCCTTATTTACAGCAACGCCTCAGTGGAAATTCTTCCCGCAGACCCGCGTCCAGAGGCAGGTATACTCTCTGCGTCGGACATAGTGTTCTCGAATTTTCTCACAGTATAAACAAGCGTGTCAAAAAAGTGGCTTACTTACCTTTTTGATGGAGTATCGCGGCGATAGGTGTCTGTGTCCCAATAAGAGCTTCCTTCGGCAGTGGCTCGCTTGCATGACGCCTGAGGACGCAAAGTCTGCGATATTTTTAGCAGGCTGAACAGAGGTCCAAAAGGACCTCTGTTTTTTTGTAAGATGTTGTTCACCCCACTTGGCGTGCATGGGTTCAGGACGTAAAAAACCAGCGCGGTTTGTCTGACTGAGATGGTTTTTAAAAAATGGAAAGTAAACTTGACATAAACAGATAATGGTGCTATACTGCTCCATGGAAAGCAGGCTTTCCGTGAAGAAAGGTGGGTGTACATGAAAAACTGCTTGGAGGAGCTGCGAAAGCGGAGGGGAATAAAGCAGGAGGAGCTGGCTGAGGCGCTGGAGGTCTCCCGCCAGACGATAGGTTCGCTTGAGAACGGGAGGTATAATCCGTCTATTATTCTGGCCTTCAAGCTCGCGAGGTATTTTGAAACGAATATCGAGGATATTTTTATCTATGAGGAGGAAGAAAAATGAAAAGGAAAGCTTTCACCGCCATTGGACTTATTTTAGGCGCGCTGCTGATTGCCGCGGGTCTTATCATGTTCAGGCTCTACAGGGCGGCTGACAGCGGGCAGGTGGTGATGCTCGCCATGCCGGGCGTGTGTTTGGGCATTGGCAGCGGATTGTTTGGCCGCAACTTGTCGGAGCTCATAAGCCGCCGCGCAATGAATAAAGACCCTGAGCTGAGAAAGCGCGTGGAGATTGAGGAAAACGATGAGCGAAACATCGCCGTGACGCGCAGGGCGAAGGCGCGGGCCTACGATTTGATGTTGGGCGTTTTCGGAGCGCTGATGCTCTGCTTTGCGCTCATGGGCGTCCCCGTGGCGGCAGTACTGCTGCTTGTGGGAGCGTATTTGCTTGTTACTGGAATGTGCGTATATTGGCAGATAAAGTACAACGAGGAGATGTAAAAGGCTTGAAATGACAGGCCGCAAAGCGGAGCGAATTATTTGCATGTTTTTTCTATTACGAACATCGAAAAACGCTTTTCCTTGGGAAGATAGTAGGGGAAGTCTGCGCGGCCGGTCTCGGTCAGGTGTTCGGCAAGGTAGGCGTCCGGGCTTTGGCCGGGCCGGGATTTGCCGTTGACAAGAACAAACTGCCGCGCCTCGCCGAGACTGCGCAGTGGTTGGCCGTGGCTTATGCGGCAGTCCTGACGGGTATATGCAAGTCCGTGTGCGTCCAGCGCGGCGGAGACGGTATCGGCGTTATTGAGGCTGCGCAAATGGAGCTTTTCCGGCGGCAGCTCAGGGGAAGGGGGCGCGTGCGTTACCGCGATGAGCCGGTGGCGCGCCAGCGCGAGATAGCCCCCGGAGAAGTCATCCCCGCTGCCGTGCAGTATGGCCAACACGGTGTCCCAGCTTCCCGCGAGAGTATGGTCATCGCAGACTCGGCAGTCAAGATTTACGGTGCCCCGCCGCTGCGCCTCGTCGCGCAGGAAAGCAATAGCGACGGCGCTGCGGTCCACGCAGGTGACGCGCTCAAAGCGCTCGGCCAGCTCCAGCTCGGTAAGGCCAATGCCGCAGCCGAGCGAGCACAGCGTTCCGCCGTCGGGGGCAAAGCGCAGTATCATTTGTGACAGGCGCAGATTATATCGGGTGTACTGCGCCGCGTCACGCAGCCAGCGGGCGATGCGCGGGTCGTCCCAGTTAAGCGGCATGTGTTTTCCTCCATTCAAAAACAAGGCTTCCCCAGAACGGGGAAGCCTTGTGTATGTTTTACGCTATCGCGGCCTTGGCCTTGTCGCACAGGGCAGTGAAAGCGGCTGGGTCGTGGATGGCGGTTTCGGAGAGCATCTTGCGGTTCATATCGATACCGGCAAGCTTGAGTCCGTGCATAAAGGTGGAATAGTTCATGCCGTTAGCCTTGCAGCCGGCGCTGATACGGGTTATCCACAGCTGACGGAAATCTCTCTTCTTCTGCTTGCGGCCGATGTAAGCGTAGCGGCCGGACTTCATCATGGCCTGATTGGCCATTTTATAGTGCTTGGACTTGGCGCCCCAGTAGCCCTTGGCCAGTCCAAGAATTTTCTTTCTGT
>CATJWG010000092.1 GCA_949744165.1 uncultured Eubacteriales bacterium
CGTACACACATCTTATCATGACTGCGTGCCGGACGCAAGCCCCGGTTATGCACCAAAATTTTTTTCGGAGCTGATGTTTTGTATACTAAACCTCCAAAATTTATCAGCGCGGTGGCCGGCTGTGCGCTTGTTCTGGCCGGCGGGTGGTTGCTGCTGAAGTACCTGCTGCCCTGGCTGGCGCCCTTTATTGCGGCGCTTGCTCTCGCCGCGGCGCTCGAGCCGGCGGTGCTGTGGCTCAGTCGGCGCACCCGCCTGCCGCGCGGCGCCTGCTCGGGGACCTGCGTTCTGCTTGTTCTGGGGCTTATCTTCGCGCTGCTGTACCTTATGCTATCGCGCATGTCCGCGGAGCTGGGCTCGCTGACCGAGCGGCTGCCGGAGCTGATAGCGGAAATTTCCGGCACGCTTGAGCTGTGGCGCACGCGGCTGTCGGGCTGGCTCGACCGTGGCGGGGCGCAAGCCCGGCCCTATCTTGAGCACGCGGCGGCTGCGGCAGGCGAGCACCTGAAGACACTGCCGGCAATGCTTTCCGGAAAGCTTTTGAACCTGCTCACGGCGGCTGCCGCAGCAGCTCCCGCGGCGCTGCTGTTTGTGGTCACGCTGGTGATAGGCGCTTATTTTGCCAGCGCGTCCTACCCCGAGCTCCGACAGTTTCTGTATGCACAGCTCTCCGACAGGGCGCGAGAGCGGACGGCGATAGTCTGCTCCGGACTACGCGGTACGATAGTGCACTGGCTGAAAGCCCAGTTTCTCATGATGCTTATAATCTTTCTCACGCTGCTGGCAGCTTTTGCGCTGCTGCGCGTGAACTACGCGCTGCTGCTTGCTTTGGCTACGGCGGTTATAGACGCGCTGCCGGTGCTGGGGACGGGCACCGTGCTCATACCCTGGGCGCTTTACGAGCTACTGCGCGGACAGCTCAGCCTCGGACTGGGTCTGGTGATAGTGTATATCGCTGTCACGGTGCTGAGGAACTGTATCCAGGCCAAGCTCCTCGGCGACCAGCTCGGGCTGCATCCGCTGGCGACACTGCTGGCTATTTATGTCGGCTTTGCCTCCTGCGGGGTGGTGGGCATGATAATTTTCCCAATACTGCTGATAACGGCTAAACAGCTCAACGACAGCGGGATGATACGTTTGTGGAAGACGCTGCCGGAGCCGGAGAAAGGAAAGGAACATGACAGGAATAGTATTGAGCATAGTCGCCGGCATGGCAATGAGCGTGCAGGGCGTCATGAATACCCGTCTCGGTGAAAACATTGGCACGATGCACGCCAATGCCCTCGTTCAGTGCACGGCGGCGGCGCTCTCGCTGGCAGCCCTGCTCTTCGCAAAGGACGGCAGCTTTGCCCAGCTCGGCCAGACGAACAAGCTCTACTGGTTTGGCGGAGTGCTGGGGCTGGTCATCACGGTCACGGTGATGCTCGGTATAAAACAGCTTTCCCCAACTGTGGCAATCTCAATCATTCTGATATCGCAGCTGTTGGTTGCGGCGCTTATCGACGCTTTCGGCCTCATGGACAGCGAGAAGGTAGCCTTCACCTGGACCAAATATGCCGGCCTTGCGCTGATGGTGGGCGGGGTATTGCTGTTTAAGTATGAAAAATAGTCGAAAGAGCGGCCCCGTAGGGGCCGCTCTTTCGAGTGGATTTGTGCTGCGCTCTGCGAATTTATGATTCTTTTACTGTTTTGCCGCTCCGGCGGCGGCTTGGAGGCGAGCAATTACATATCCCAGTCCCTTTTGCCTTGACGACTCAAAGGTGTCCATTATCGCAGTCTCGCGCAAAAAGCTTAAATTTGCGGTGGCGACCTCACTGACTGCCTGCCCGTTGAACAGCTCCTGTAAAATATAAAGCACGCCCTTGATTATCAGCGTGTTGCTGTCTGAGGAGAAACGGAAAATTCCTCCGTCAGTGCGTATATCCAGCCAGACTGTTGATTGGCAGCCCGAGACCACGTTTTCGTCTGTTTTAAGCTCCTCAGGCAGCGGCGGCAGAAGGCAGGACAGCTCGATAAGGTAGGCGTACTGGTCAAAGCTGTCGCCTATCTCGTTAAAATCCTTTATAAACCGCCGCTCACGTTCATAAATGGTTTCCATCCCTTGCCCCTTTCGTGACTTTTATTATCCGCTCAAGCCCCTCGGCGAGCTCGTCAAGCTCCTCAAAGGTGTTGTAAAACGCCGGCGAAACGCGCACCGTGCCGTCTAAGCCCATGGCGTCCAAGAGCGGCTGGGCGCAGTGATGGCCCGAGCGAACCGCTATGCCGAGCCGGTCGAGCATACTGGCCACGTCGAAGCAGTGCAGGCAGCGCACGTTGAAGCTGAGCACTCCCGAGCGGTTTTGGGGATGTCCCACTATTTCAACCTCCGGCAGCGCGGAGAGCAGCTCCGTTGCGCGTCGCAGAAGCGCGTTTTCGCGCTCGGCTATGTCCTCTATGCCGAGTGCATTGATATACCGCGCTGCGGCGGCAAGACCGATGTTCCCTGTTATGTTCGGCGTGCCCGTCTCGAATTTGAGGGGCGGCGCGGCGAAGGTCGTGTCCTCAAGGCGCACGCGCTCAACCATACCGCCGCCGAAGTAAGCCGGCGGCAGCTTTTCCAGAAGCTCAAGCCGGCCGTAAAGCACGCCTGTGCCCGTGGGGCCGCCTATTTTATGTCCGGAGAACGCAGCAAAGTCGCAGTCGAGCTCCTGCACGTCGAGCTTTGTGTGGCGCATAGCCTGCGCACAGTCTAAGCAGACGAGGCTGCCGTTTTCGTGAGCCAGACGCACGATTTCACGCACGGGATTGACCGTGCCGAGCAGGTTGGACACATAAGCCGCGGAAACAAGGCGCGTGCGCGGCGTGAGCATTGAGCGAAGCTCTTCCATGTCCAGCTCGCCGTTTTCCGTTACCGGCACGGCTTTGAACGCTGCGCCGGTGTATAGGCAAAGCTGCTGCCAGGGCACAAAATTGGAGTGGTGCTCCATAACTGTGACAAGAATTTCGTCACCCGGCTCAATAATGGCGGCAAAGCTCTGCGCGAGCATGTTCAGACTCTGGCTGGCGCCAGAGGTGAAAATTACCTCCGCGCTGCTGCGTGCGTTTATAAAGTCTCTGAGCGTATCGCGCGAGCGCTCCATCTCACTTGTCGAGCTCTCGCTGAGGTAATGAATACCGCGGTGGACGTTGGCATGGCGAGATAGCTGCTGGACTTCCGCAGCCTCCATCACCTGGCGCGGCATCTGCATCGTTGCAGCGTTGTCGAGATAGACAAGGCTTTTGCCGTTTACTTTCATTCTCAGTATGGGAAAATCCTCCCGTACCGTTGAAAAATCCGTACTCATTCCCCGACCCCTTCCGCGCTGGGCGCATACTTGTCTGTTTTCCGCCGATATCTATTTTAATCCACAGAGCATGAAATAGCAAAAGCAAATCATTTGCAAAAATGCTGAAAAATTTTCTGTTTTTCGGCATTTTTGCAAAAAACAGGAGACTACCCATAGGCAATCTCCTGAAATTATCAAAAAGCACTCTTATCTTATGCTTGCCAGCTCCTGCTCGAGCAGTTGTATCACCAGCTCAAAGGTTTCGCGGCTGCCGAAAAAGACCTCAATCATGCGCTCAACGGACGCGCCGGTGAACAGGCCAATTACCGCGCAGGCTGTGCCGAGTACAATCAAAGCGAGAACGACTATCAGCACAAACTTCCAGATATGCTTCATTCCCCGTCCGCCTCCTTTTCAAAGCACACAGCCCTGCCCAGACGCACAACGACCGAGTTTATCCACAGGCTGCCCAGCTCAACGCTGACCCACAGCCCGAACCATGCTATGAGCAGACCCACGCCGCATATTACAAGACCTGTGCCAGCCACAAGCGAGATGTCCGAGAACATGCTCAACTCAGTTATCATACTCGACGCCGCATAAACTACCAGCGCAATAATTCCGCCACCGAACAGCAGAACCGGAACGCCGACAAGTATCAGCAGCAACGCCACCGGCAGACCGATTATCAGCGAGAACAGAACGTAAACCGCCGTAACCACGGGGCGAAGCGCACGGTGCGGACGCCCAGGCTCCGCCGGTTCCTCCGGCTCAATGGGCTCATCCGGTGGGAGCTCAGCGAAATTATCAGGGTCAAATACAAGCTCCGCAGCGGGCTTGTCCTCGCTCTTCTCATCGTTTCCTGTAGAAATAACAGCATCGGGCAGCGGAGCCGTGGACTCATCAAACACAGGCCCCTGTTCTTCGGTTTTCGACGTAGCCTCCGCCTGAGTGTCTGATGTGGTTTCCGACTCTGCCGGTTCCAGCTCCCCAGGCTTGTCCTCCGAAGGAGCCGCTTGTTCAGGCTCGGGCCCGTCGGCCTCGGGCTGGGATTCCTCTGTGTCTGCCATGGGCTGTTCTGCGTTTTCTGCATCCGCGGCGCTTTCGTCGGATGTGGTCTGAACCGGTTCCGCTTCCTCGGACTGTTCGGACTGATCCGCTTCCTGCCCGTCGGTGATGGCCTCAGCTGGGAGTTCAGCTTCCGGAACTGCATCTCCGGTTCGAGTCCCGGTGTCCTCATCTTCTGCCGGCGCCGCGTCTGGCGCGCCGTCTGCTTCACCGCGTGTCTCCCGCAATATCTCCTCAAGGGAGAAGTCGGGGTCGGGTAAATACTCGCCGTTGAGCGCGCTTTCCACCGCGGCGGATATCGGCTCACCCATAAGAATGGCCAGCTCCATACCGTACTCAAATTCGCCGTCCGTCACTATCTGGAGCTCGTCCCGCTTTTTCGGCGGCTCTGGCGGCGGAGCGGGCTCGCTTTCCGGCGCCGGCTCAGGTTCCGGGGCCGGTGCTTCAGCCTGATCCGGTTCAGAGGCCGGCTCAGGCTCAGGCGGCTGAGTACCTGGCCGCGGCGTAGGCGTGTAGCTTTTCGCGACGGATATTGCAAGCTGTGTAGGCGTACCTAAAGACTCAATCAAAGCTTCTTCATCTTCGGCCGCATCGAGCATTTCGATATATCTGTTCATCTCGGCATCTCTGTCCCAAGAGGACATAAAGCCCAGCAATCGGGATAGCTCAGCCAAAAATTTCTGTCGGTTCAAGGTTTTCTCCTCCCAAACGAGGCAAAAGCCCCGCAGAGTTTGCAGCGCGCGTCTGCGCCGCTACAGGCGGCGGCAAAGTGCCCTTGAGGTGCACGCGGCAAATAAGTTTCGATTAACAATGACCAAAGGTTATTTATATGATTAACTCCACACCCGGATGGCGGTTTACTATCATCACATCCCTGTGGCTGCCTCCGTCCTCGCCGTCGCGGGTCCAGGCCACGGGTTGCTCGAACATTATTCTCACCTCGCTGCTGCGGAAAAACAGCACGCTGGGGGAATTGAAGTTCGACAGCAAAACGGCGGAGATAATGTTGTTTAGCTCCGCAAGGTCCTGAGGATTGCGCACCAGCAGCACCTCAAACATGCCGTCGGAAATGTTCACACTGCCGCGGTCGAGCTTTACCAGCCCGGCTATGGACGTAGAGTTGGTTACCGCACCGAAAATAAAATCGTCCTCAATAACGCCGCCGTCGTACTCAACGATGGCCCTGTAATGGCTCAGGCGGTTGAGGCTCTTAATACCTTCGAGCATGTATGCCATGTGGCCGAGCACATGCTTTTTCTCCTGCGGAGTGGCATAGCTTACTTCCGTAAATGCGCCAAAAGCCGCAACATAGGTGAAAAACTTATCCGTGCCAAATTGCCCCACGTCAAGGGGGAACAGATTCCCCTTCACAATCGTCTTCGCGGCCTGCGTGGGGTGGGACGACAGCTCCAGCGTACGGGCAACGTCGTTGGCAGTTCCGTAGGGTATGTAGCCGATGGGGCGCTTGACGTGCGCGTTCATCATGCCAGTGACAACCTCGCTAAGCGTGCCGTCGCCCCCGAGACATACAACCAGGTCATAGTCGGCGGCATATCGCTCCACCAGCTCAGGCGCGTGACCCGAGTGTCTTGTAAAAAACACGGTCGGCAGGTAGTTCCCCCTGCAAAATTCCTCTATCACAGCAGTCAGAGAGGTCTTGTAGCCCCCCTTACCCGCGTTGGGATTGACAAGCAGCATCATACGCTTGGGCATGACAGTAAGCCTCCAGAATGGTTTTCTTTCTTCATACCGCGTCTGAGGGCGCAGTTATTGTTATTATATCACTGTACAGCTAAAAAGTGAATGAAAAAAATATTAAATTTCTCGACTCGGGCGATAATTATCCCAAAGCCTTGCGCGCGTGGAAGAAAGGTGCTATTATAATGGAACTGCGTAAGGCACAAAAAGTTTAAGGAGAGTAAAGCATGAATAAAAAACTCAGCGCGCTGCTGGCGCTTGTTGTCATATTTGCCTGCCTGACCGCTTGCGCGGGCATACCCGCCCCGCAGGAAACCCCCGAGCCGGAGCCGAGCGCTTCTCCCTCGGCCACGCCCGAGCCCGAACCGGAAAAGGAGCCGGACCGCTATGACCTCGCTTTCGCGCAGTATGAGCCGGACGAGATTGTCATGACTATAAACGGCAGCGAAGTAGCCTGGGAGGAATATTTCTACTGGATATACTCGATTGCTTATCAGATACAGCAGATGTCAGATGTGGACTGGTCTGCTGACCTTGACGGACAGTTTACCTATCAGTCCTTCGCCCAGAATTACGCCGAGACAATGCTTACGCAGTACCTGACCGTAGCGCAGAAGGCGGACGAGCTGTCTCTTGAGATAAGCGCGGACGAGCAGGCCGAGATTGACGCGATATACGCCGAGGACGTAGTCAACTACGGCGGCGGAGACGAGGCTGTATTTGACGAATATCTGGCCGAGCATCACATTACCCGTACGATGTACGATAAGATGAACTCTGTATCTGTCAACTATCTGAACATATTCGAGCACTACTTTGGCGTCATGGGCACAGGCCTTCCTGACGAGGACGCCCTGTCCTATGCGCAGGATTCGGGCTACATGCATGCCAAGCACATTCTCCTGCGCACCGTTGACGACGGCGGCAGTCCCTTGAGCGAGGCCGAGATTGAGGCAAAGCGCGCCCGGGCTGAGGAGCTTCTGGACCAGCTTAAGGGCCTTGCCGGCGGAGAGCTGGAGGAGAAGTTCGACGAGCTGATGACCGAAAACAGCGAGGACGGCGGCCTTGCAACTGCGCCTAATGGCTACTACTTCCTTGCAGGCGAGATGGTGCAGCCCTTTGAGGAATCCGTCCTGTCGCTTGGTGACGGCGAGATGTCGCCCGAGCTGGTCGAGAGTGATTTCGGCTATCACATTATCCTGCGTCTGCCGCTGGAGATAGACGAGGAGATGGACTACCGCGGGTATACCCTGCGCTATCTCTCAGCCTATGCGCTGTTTGAAAACATGAGCACCGAGTGGTTTGACTCTGCCGAGGTCGAGTACACCGAAAAGTTCGCCGGCCTTGATTTCAATACCCTGTTTGGCACGGCCGTGCCCACGCCGGAGCAAACGCCCGAGGCGAGCGCAGCGCCGGAAAACTGAAAAAATGCAGCCCCCGCCCATTTCCGGAGCGGGGGCTCTGTAATACGGAGGAACACATGGCGACAGAGAGATTGTATTACGAAGACCAGTACGCCCGCACCTTCAGCTCCCGCGTCGTCTCCTGCGCGCGGGAGGGAGACGCCTGGCTTGTGACGCTTGAGCGCACGGCTTTTTATCCTGAGGGCGGCGGACAGCCCGGCGACCGCGGCGCTCTCGGAGCGGCCGGCGTAACTGATACGCAGGAAAGAGACGGGGAAGTCGTCCATTCCTGCACCGCGCCGCTTGAGCCCGGCTCTGTAGTCTCCGGGGGGATAGACTGGCCGCGCCGCTTCGACTTTATGCAGCAGCACAGCGGCGAGCACATTGTCAGCGGCCTTGTCCACGCGCGCTTTGGCTATGACAACGTCGGCTTCCACATGGGCGCGGAGACCACCGCGATAGATTTCAGCGGCGAGCTTGACTGGGACGAACTCATGGAGATAGAGCGAGCGGCGAATGAAAAGCTATGGGAAAATCTGCCCGTCGAGGTGAGCTGGCCGTCCGCGGACGAGCTTGCGCGGCTTGCTTACCGCAGCAAAAAGGAGCTTCACGGCGCGGTGCGCATAGTCACGGCGCCGGGCGCGGACGTGTGCGCCTGCTGCGGCACGCATGTCGCGCGCACGGGGGAGATTGGCCTGATAAAGATAATCTCCGCGCAGAAGCTCAGGGGCGGCACGCGCGCCGAGCTTTTGTGCGGCAGGCGCGCTTATGATTATGTCCGCCGTGCCGCGGAGCAGAACCGGCGGATTTCGGCGCTCCTCTCGGCTCCTCCGGAGCAAACCGCCGCGGCGGTTGAGCGGCTCCACGGCGAGCTTGATGGCGCACGCTACAGGCTTTACGGCTGTGAGGAGCAGCTTTTTCGCTCTCTGGCGCGTGAGCTCGGCGGCAGGGGAGATACGGCGCTTTTCGCCGGCGGACTTGCGCCCGACGGAGTGCGCCGCCTTGCCGCGGCCGCGGCGGAGGTCTGCGCAGGCAGGGCAACCGTGTTCTCCGGCTCGGACGGCGAGGGCTATAAATATGCCCTGATGCGTCCGGAGGACGAGCTCGGCGGGCTGACAAAGCGCATGAACGCCGCCCTGCACGGCCGCGGCGGAGGGCGGCCCCCTCTCGCACAGGGCTCCGTACAGGCGTCAAGGGCGGAGATTGAGGAGTTTTTTAAATAGACGGACTGAAAAACGCAGAAACCGCCTCCCTGAATGGCGGCGGTTTCTTAAATCGGAAAAACATTGACAGGATTCGACAAATAAGCTAAAATAAAAAACGCCCCGAAAGGGGTAAGGGTGCCGTTGCAATTTGCGGTTGGCCACTTCCCTGTGAAGGGAGGTGATGCGTATGGGAGACGGGCGCTGGACGAAAGTCCTGCGTTTCGCGGTATGCTTCATCATCGTGCTTTTGCTGATGATTTACATATCCCCAAATGCTGGTTGACCGCTCGGATTGCCCCCAAGCGGTCAACTATTGTGTTGATGAATAGGGGCTAACCGCTTGCAGCGGCACCCTTTTATATTCTTATTATACACGATTGCCCCGATTTGTCAAGCAGGAGTTTCGCTCCTGC
>CATJWG010000093.1 GCA_949744165.1 uncultured Eubacteriales bacterium
CACTGCGGGGGAAGATGCCTTTTTTATTTTGTTATTGTTTTTTCACCCAGCTGCTCCACTTGTCGGCAAGGGAGTTTACCTGACCGGCGAACTTGGATATCTCCTTGTTCGGTATGCTCTTGCAGGAGCGCGCGACGTTCATAAGGCGCTCGCAGGCAGCAATGAGCGTATCAAGCACAGCGAGGTTACGGGCCTGCTTGGCTGTTTTCTTCGACACGGGTATTCCCTCGGGCATGTCTATGAAAGCATTCGTCTCCAAATCAAACACCGTGCCGCTGTATGGCGCGTAGGTCGTGTAGCCATACTCCTCCTCAAGGCATTTTGCGTAGGCCTGGCATACCTGGTCGTCGCCGTGGTTTACAAACACCATCTCCGGCTTGGTCTTAAAGCTGTTAATCCACTTGAGCAGACCTTCCTTGTCAGCGTGGCCGCTCTTGCCTGGGAGATAATTTATCTCCGCGTTAACCGCGACCTCCTCGCCGAAGAGCTTGATTTTCTTCATGCCGTCGTGTATCGCGCGGCCCGTC
Source organism: uncultured Eubacteriales bacterium (assembly GCA_949744165.1). GTDB lineage: Bacteria > Bacillota > Clostridia > Oscillospirales > Oscillospiraceae > JAMPGF01. The sequence goes on from CATJWG010000093.1 coordinate 528, forward strand.
GTGCCCACGGCCTGATAACCGACGAACAGAATCATACTCTCCTTGCGCCAGAGGTTGTGCTTGAGGTGATGGCGGATACGTCCGGCGTCACACATGCCGCTGGCGGAGATAATGACCTTCGGCTCGGGATTGGAGTTTATAAGGCGCGACTCCTCGCTGGAGACGGATACATGCAGTCCGTCAAACACCAGTGGGTTTATGCCCGAGTCTAGCAGTGCGCGCGTCTCCTCGTCAAAAAAGTCCCTGTCGCATTGCAGGAAAATACCGGTCGCGTCGTTGGCCATGGGGCTGTCAATATACACTGGGAAGCCGTCATGCCCCTTAACGAGCCCGCGCAGCTTTATTTCCCTGATAAAATACAGCATCTCCTGCGTGCGGCCAACGGCAAAGGCAGGTATTACCAGGTTGCCGCCGCGGTCGAGCACGCGCTGTATGTTCGCCGCCAGCATGTTCACGTTGTCCATCTTTCCTTTTTCGTGGTTACGGTCGCCATATGTGGACTCGGTGACAACATAATCAGCCTCGGTGACGTACTGCGGGTTCTTTATTATCGGCTGGTTGAGGTTGCCGACGTCGCCGGAGAAAACGACCTTTTTCGTCTCGCCGTTCTCGGTCAGCCAAACCTCTATACTTGCCGAGCCCATGAGATGCCCTGCGTCGGTGAAGCGAATGACGACGTTTTCGCCAACCTGAATCTGCTCGTTGTAGTTACAGGGGCGCAGACGGCTTATCGCCCCCTCGGCGTCAGCCAAATCGTATATCGGCTCCACAGCCTCGCCGCCGGCTCGCTGAGCCTTACGGGATTTCCACTCAGCGTCGGACTGCTGTATGTACGCGCAGTCGCGCAGCATTATCTCGCACAGGTGGCAGGTGGCGCTGGTGGCGAATATGGGTCCGCGAAATCCGTTTTTGTACAGCAGCGGCAGGTTGCCGGAGTGGTCAATGTGGGCGTGAGTGAGCAGAACGAAGTCAATCCTCTCCGCCTCTACAGGTATATCCTTATTGACGAAGGTGTCCGCCCCCTGCTCCATGCCGAAGTCAACGAGCCCATAGGCTCCGCCGACCTCGATGAGCGTACAGCTTCCGGTTACCTCGTGCGTGGCTCCGAGAAAAGTCAGCTTCATATCCTTTACTCCTTTCAGGCTCTATAATATGCTTGTGCTCGCGGGGATATATGTTATCTTAATCTTACACTACTCAACGTCAAGATGCAAGTATTTACTCGTATTTTTTGGCGAGGCAATGGTTAATTCGACGAAAAAACGGCTCGTCAAAACAGAGATTGATTTTCCCTCGCTCATGGACTATTATAATATTACCAAACTCAAGCGGCGGAGGAAAAATAATGAAGCAATACGATTTTGACGAGATTATAGACCGCAGAAACACAAACAGCCTGAAATTTGATTGCGGCTCCCTGCGCGGCGTTCCGGAGGGGCTTCTGCCGCTCTGGGTCGCGGATATGGACTTCCGCGCGCCGGACTGCGTTTTGGATGCGCTCCAAGGCTGCGTCAACCACGGCATTTTCGGCTACAGCGAGGTCAAGGCCGACTATGCCGAGACCATCGCGGGCTGGTTCGCCTCCCGTTTCGGCTGGAGGCCCAAAAGCGAGTGGCTGGTCAAGACCCCCGGCGTGGTCTATGCGCTGGCTATGGCTGTGCGCGCGTTGACTGAGCCTGGCGACGCCGTACTCATCCAGCCGCCCGTATACTACCCCTTCTACAGCGTCGTGCATGACAATGGCCGTGTGCTTGTGGAAAACGAGCTGGTCTATTCCTCCGGACGCTACAGCGTGGATTTTGAGGATTTCGAGCGTAAAATCACCGAGAACAGTGCGCGCATGTTCATCCTCTGTTCACCGCACAACCCAGTCGGCAGGGTATGGACGCGGGAGGAGCTGCGCAAAATGGGCCGTATCTGCCGCAAGCACGGAGTGTTCGTCGTCTCCGATGAGATTCACTGCGATTTTGCCTTTCCCGGACACGGTCACAGCGTCTTTCTTCAGGCAAACCCCGAAATGGAGAACATGAGTATAATCTGCACCGCGCCGAGCAAAAGCTTCAACATTGCGGGGCTGCAAATCTCCAATATCTGGATTCCGAGCGCAGATGTCCGCGCAAAATTCAACAGGCAGATTGACGCCAGCGGCTATTCACAGCTAAATATTATGGGCCTTGCCGCCTGCAGAGCGGCCTATGCACAGGGCGGCCCTTGGCTGGACCAGTGCAGCTCCTACATGCGCGCGAATTTAGACTATCTGCGCGATTTTCTGCAAGAAAAAATCCCCGCGATAAAGCTCGTTGAGCCCGAGGGGACATATTTCGCGTGGCTTGACTGCTCCGGTTTGGGGCTGACACGCGGCGAGCTCAACGACCTCATCATAAACCGCGCGGGGCTCTGGCTCGACGCGGGACATATTTTTGGAGAAAAATCCGAGCAGTTCCAGCGCATAGTCCTCGCCTGCCCGCGTGCGACGCTCATCCGCGCGACGGAGCAGCTTGAACAGGCAATAAGGACGCTGGGTCACACCTGACCTTGCCTGCAACCATACACCGCGAAAGCCCCCCTGCCGTTTGAGACAGGGGGGCGCCTTTTTACTCATGTTCAATGTCGTCTTGATACATTTCCCTTTTCAAGCATCATTTCGGTCTCCTCTTCTTTTTCACCTACTTTTTCTTTTTACAGACTATTCGGCGCAGAAAGAACTCTCCCCATTCAAGCTGCTGTCCACAGCAGCTACAGTATTTCTGCCCCACACGCTCAATCACCTCGCCGCAGTCGGGACAAACGGGGTATTCACAAATCCCCTGTTTACACTCAAGACACACTGTCCGCGACGCCATTGTCAAGATGTTTCCGTTTTCAGGAAGCAACAGCTCGTCCGGCCGTGCATTGAGTCCCAAGCACAGTTTTTCAAGCGTCGCTACCGTCGGCGCTGTCTGCCTTCTGGCTATTTTGCCAAAATACCGTTCACTTACATCACAGCGCTCCGCGGCCCTTCCGTAGCTCAAGTCGCTCTCATCACAAAGACGCAAAATAGAGTAGGATAAATTGTCCAAGAACATATTAAACACTCTCTTTCTATCTTAAGATGTTTTTAAATTACAGGTAATATTTTCCTCAATCAAGGAATCATCGTTCCCTTTCTCTTTTTTTGTACAAAACATAAACCACACACACCACCGAAGGTCCTGTCCACAGGAAATAGCTTACCGTATTCATACGAGTTTCCGCTTGACTTTTTTAAAAGCCCATAATATAATCAAGTTATATAATAATATTATATAACTTGATTATATTACGAAGGTGTATTATGCCAAAGCAGAGAATAGACAAGGATACAGTAGTTCACGCCGCCTTTGAATTGGCAAGAGCCAAAGGTCTGGAGAATGTGACAGTCAAGGATATCGCGTCCATGCTCAACTGCTCAGTTCAGCCGATTTACAGCTACTGCCGCAGCATGGACGGGCTGCGCAATGAGGTATGCCGCATGGCAGTTGATTTTGTCCGCGAATATGTCGCCGCGCGTACGGACAAGAAGGACCTGTTCCGCAGCACCGGCCGCGCGTACGTCCGTCTGGCGGGTGAGGAGGGGAACATTCTGCGCATGTTCATTTTTCGCCGGCGTGAGAACATCTCGGGGCTCGACGAGCTATACACCTCCGAGACCGACCCGCGGCTCCCTGCGGCCATCGCCGCGCAGCTTGGGCTCAGCGTTGAAAATGCGCGGCGGCTGCATCTGAACATGCTCGTATACACGCTCGGTCTGTGCGCAATCTTCTCTGTCACATCCCCTGAGCTGCCTGTGGACGAGATTTACCGGCAGCAGGAGATGGCCTTCGACGCCTTTCTGAGCGCCGCAAGAGAGGAGGAAAAGCATGGAGAATAACATTCTTATCGTTTACAAAAGCGTTACAGGCTTTACCCGGAAGTACGCCGAGTCCGCGGCGGCGGAGCTCGGCTGCCACTGCGTGGAGCAGAAAAACGTTTCTCCCCTGGACGTGCCGAACGGCGGGACGCTTGTTTTCGGCGGGCGTCTGCACGCGGGAAAGCTCGATGGCCTGAAGCAGGCGCTGTCCCTGTACCGCAACTCGCAGGCCCAAAGGCTTGTCGTGTTCGCCACGGGTGCATCTCCGGCCGGCTTTGAGGACATCACTCGGGAAATGTGGAAAAACAACCTCGGTCCCGAGCTGCTGGACAGCGTACCTCATTTCTACCTGCCCGCCGGCCTGCGCTATGACGGCATGGGCTTCGCTGACCGTCTGATGATGCGCGCTCTCCATGGCTTCATGCGCAGAAAAAAGGACAAAACCGAATATGAGCTCCAGCTTCAGCGCATGATTGCCGGCTCCTATGATATCTCCTCTCCGGAGTACCTTACGCCGCTGCTCAGGCTGCTTCGCAACGGGGCCTGAGCACGCGCCGTACGGTCAGGTCAATTCCATATGCAGCGCTAAAGCGTAAATTTTTTCCGTCCGCTCTCCGAAGCCTTTGACTTGTCCCGAAATTTGTTGTATTATAACTTTATAATACCGCCGCGGCCGTGACTGCGGCGCTGGGAGGAGTGTTCGGCTTGTTCACGCCCAAAAGCCTTTCCGCACAGCAGAGCCTTGAGCTTATCGCTCAGAAGCTTGACGAGCTGTCCAGCTGTCTCGAACAGCTTGAAAACTATCCTGCATGCACCGGCAGGCTCCCCAGCGGACCGTGGAACGACCGTTTTGCCGCGGTCATCGCCGATATGCGCGAAAATATAGCGGTCCTTGAGCGCTCCGCCGCCGTGACCGGCGACGTTTCTGCGACCGAGATATAAAAGCTTCTCGGCTGCGATAAGCGTTGGAATGTATAAAAAGCTCCCGCGGTTCTATGCCCGCGGGAGCTTTTACGCGTCTCATTCAGAAAAATATTGACAGCTTCGTTTATACGTTCTATAATTAAACTTGCAGTTTAATTAATCGGAGGCCACGACATGGCAAGACGTAAAAAGCAGCCCGTGCAGGAGCACCGCGGGGCCATAGCCGCAGCGGCCGCTGCGCTTTTTGAGCAAAACGGCGCCGCGTCCACCACGATGGACGATATAGCCCATGCAGCCGGCTACAGCAAGGCAACCGTATATGTCTACTTCAAAAACAAAGATGAGATAGTGTCCCTGCTCACGCTCGAGAGTATGCGCCGCCTGCGCGAGCACCTGTGCCGCGCGTTGGACGGCGCCCAAACTGCTCGCAGGCGCTATGAGCTTATCTGCCGAGAGCTCACCGCATATCAGGCGAAGTACCCTTTTTACTTTAAAACCGCACTGGAGAAGATAAGGCTTGAATCCGGCGCAGCAACCGATGGCGGCAGGACCTTCAGCGTGGGCGAGGAGATAAACGCGCTTCTTGCCAGCTTCCTGCGCAATGGAATGGAACGCGGGGAGCTACGCCGTGATATTGAGCCCTTCCCCACCCTGTTCGCCTTCTGGGGCGCGCTGTCGGGGCTGATACTTCTCGCCGAGAGCAAAAGCGAATACATTCAGGAGACAATGGGCATGGACCGCGGACAGTTTTTATCCTACGGCTTCGATATGCTCTACCGCGGCGTTGCCGCGGGCAGCGAGGGAGGCGTAGAAAAGTGAAAAAAAGCGGGAAAAAGCTTCTTTTGTGCCTGCTCGCGGCTCTGCTGCTTACAGGCGCGGTTTTTGGCATACGCTATCTGAAAAGCCTGTCGGACTACCGCCGCGCCGTAGCTGAGATAAGCTTTGAGGGAATAGACATCGCAGATGTACGCGACGGAACCTACACAGGAGAGTACAACGTAGGCTTTGTTTATGCATGCGTGAAGGTCACGGTATGCGGCGGCGTTCTCGAGTCGGTTGAAATTTTACAGCACGAAAATGGACGCGGCACTCCCGCGGAGTCCATAATCGAGACAATGACCGAGCTTCAAAGTGTGTATGTCGACACCGTTTCCGGCGCAACTAACTCCAGCCTCGTACTGGAAAAGGCTGTGGAAAACGCGCTGGTACAGGGGCTCGAGGTGGGCTGAGGCTTAACTTTTCCCGGATTTTTCCGATATATGGGATATATAAAAATTCTGGGAGGCTTCGCCATGTCAGATATGAACGTAAATCACGCTATTCCCGCCATGACTCCTGCCCCCTCTGCTCCTGCGCGTGAAAAAGGCTCGTCCTCCCGCTCTGCGGCGACGGGACCGTCAACCGACGTGCTGGACCTGTCCGATATCGGCTTAGGCAAAATAACTCGCTATGGAAACGACAGTCCGCTGGCGGCCCAAATTCTTGGCTACGGCAGCGCCAAGGTCGAACGTACGGACGGAACGCAGTACTGCTTCGGAAATATGACACAGCGCTTCACCGTCCACTGCGACTGGACATATGTTGACCTCGTAAATCACACGATAACGCGCACCGTCTCGCACGGTGTAGGACTCAACTATTCTGACAGCGAGTCCGGCACGCACCTGTCCGCCTTTGCGGGCGTCACCGCAAGCGTGACCTTCAGCGCCGAACGCTATTTCAGCGGTCAGCTTGACGACGTGGCCGACACTCTCACTGCCTCGCGCGAGATTATGGCGCAGCAGCTTCAAAATACTCTCCATGGCCGCGACCTTGAACAGGGGCTGCTCAAGCTTGAGGATATCTACTCCAAAAGCCGTGAGCAGGCGGAAAATTCCTTTGCCGACATGCTTGCCCAATTTGCCGACCGCGACTCGAAAAGCGAGATTATAGACAAGGCCCGCCAGAGCGTTCACTCTCTTTTCACCACATATGAGGCCCGCTACCGCTCCCTGTATGTCGGCGCAAAGCTCAACGTTGGAGACGACCTTTATACACTTACCGCCCAGCTCCGCCGTCTGAGCGCCGCGGCGGGCTTTGAGCACAGGCCGGAAAAGGGACTGTACTCCCTGCGCGAGTTGGACTTTGCCGCAGTGAGCGTTTCTGCCTGGCGAGGCATGGTCAGCGCCGCGGCGCAGGGCGGAGGCGGAAGCGAAGCACGGCAGGCCATTGGCGTGAGCTTTACAGCGATGAAGCTTGAGTTCATGTCTTCCCGCGCACTCATCGGCCGCGATATGTATGATTTCCTCCGCTCTGGTCTGTGTGGCGCGCGTGAGCAGCTGCTTAAGACGACGGACTCCTGTCCCTCGGGCAGCCGCGGGCAAGAACACGGTGAAGACGACTGTTTTTCCGCGGACGCGGGCCTTTTTGACAGCGTTTACGGCAGCGCAATGGCCGCTTTCGGCATGAGCGGTGACGCCGTGTCCGCTCTGCGCGAGGGCGCACAGGCGGCCCGTTCTTATTTGTCCTCCTCACACCTTACCGCCGCACGCTTCAGAGCCGAGATAAGCGCATGCGGCTACTGGGACAGCTTCAACGGACGCGACTACCGCTCCGGTCTGTACGCCTACGCCGCCCAGTGGAGAAGCTTTACCGCCGGTTTGGAATTTGGCAGCGTGAGCGCAAAAGCATAAAAGTAAAATTAAAGGAAGCCTTTGAAAAAGCTTCCTTTAATTTTATTTGTTCTTGTCGCCCGGCTTGAACAGCAGAGCAACTAAATACCCGAAGAATATCGCCGCGCAGATACCTCCGGCGGCGGCGGTAAAGCCTCCGGTAAAGGCTCCCAAAAGCCCCTTTTGTGAGACCGCCTCACGCACGCCCTTTGCCAGCGTGTTGCCAAAGCCGGTAAGCGGGATGGACGCTCCCGCGCCCGCCCAATCTATGAGCGGTTGATACAGCCCCAGAGCACCGAGCAGCACTCCCGCCACGACGTAGCATGTGAGTATCCTCGCAGGGGTCAGCATTGTCTTGTCTATGAGAACCTGCGCTATGGCGCAAAGCACCCCGCCCACTAAAAAACATTTGATATACGGCAAAATCGTTTCCATCTCAGCTCGCCTCCTGAATGTTTTCTATCGCGACGGCGTGGCAGATACCGGGTATTGTCTCACCCTGCATGGATGTCGTCGGCGACATCAGCGCGCCCGTGGCCGCGAACAGCACGCGCTTCCACAGTCCCTCCTGCATGCATTTGATAATGTGCCCCGCCAGTACGCTGGCCGAACAGCCGCATCCCGAGCCGCCCGCATGGGTGTCCTGGAGCTTTACGTTGAAAATCAGTATGCCGCAGTCTGTGAAGATGTTGCTGAAATTCACTCCGTCATTCGCGAACAGCTCAGCCAATACGTCGTGTCCGAACACGCCCAGGTCTCCGGTGATAACCGCGTCGTAATAACCAGGCAGCCGGCCTGTATCCGCAAAATGGGTCTTGAGTGTCTCGTAGGCCGCGGGGGCCATCGCCGCGCCCATGTTGTTGGCATCCGTCACGCCCGCGTCCACTATGCGTCCTGTGGTGATGTGTGTTACATGCGGGCCGCTTCCGGAATTTTTGAGTATCAGCGCTCCCGCGCCCGTGACAGTCCACTGCGACGTCGGAGTGCGCTGCCCGCCGTATTCCAAGGGCAGGCGGAATTGCCGCTCAGCCGAGCAGAAATGCGAGCTGGTCATTGCGCACACCGTATCGGCAAAGCCGCCGTCTACGCTCATAGCCGCCAAGGACAGGCTCTCGGCCATGGTCGAACACGCGCCGTAGAGCCCGAAAAAAGGCACATTGGAGTCGCGCAGGGCGAAGGTCGAGCTCACGCACTGGTTGAGCAGGTCTCCGGAAAAAATGTAGTCCAGCGACGAGGGAGCCGTCTGCGCTTTGTCGCAGGCCAGGTCAAAGCACTGCTTGAGCATAGTGCTCTCAGCTTTCTCCCAGCTTTTCTGGCCGAAATATGAGTCCTGACTGATGTAGTCAAAGCGCTCGCGCAACGGTCCTTCTCCCTCTTTTTTCCCGACCACGGCCGCGCCCGCGGCGATGCAGGGCGGATTTTGCAGAGCTATGGTCTGTTTGCCGATATGCTTGCCTGACATTTTAAGCCTCCGAAAACTTTTTATTTTGCAGTAGTTTTTCCGTTCGTGTCGAAAAAATTCACGCGCGGCGCTTTTCCTCCCGTTTTCGCTCAGGAATTTTTTACGCAAAAAATAATCGAGCGAAAAAAGCCTTGCCTTTTTCACGTTTATGGAGTAAAATAATATAGTTAAAAATTCAATAAGTTCCCGTACCTCACCAGGATAGAGGGTCCGCCTCCTAAGAATATGCTCCTGCATACGCCTTTTCCCGAAAAGTGTATGGTCCTGCGTTAAGCTTTTCTCTCAAATTTTATATACGCGCCAGTAGCTCAGTTGGATAGAGCACCTCCCTCCTAAGGAGGGGGCCGGGGGTTCGAATCCCTCCTGGCGTGCCACGGAAGCCCTTAGTTTTACGGTGATAAGGAAGTATTTACAACAACTTATCATCAACGCTGACAAACAGGGTGCAAGCAAAAGCAG
>CATJWG010000094.1 GCA_949744165.1 uncultured Eubacteriales bacterium
ATAACATATCTGTCCGGCATATATGCAAGGTCAGCTTTTCCGCCGATGGTGATAACCAGGACCGGGGCCGGGTCGTCGCTCGGCCATACCTCCGGCCATTCGTCCAGGTCCAGGGTGAGGCGCTCGACCACGTTGTCCCCGCATACCTCCACGCACCGCGTAGAGTGGAGCTCCTGGACCGTTCCTCCGGCCACGGCCTCGCACTCATGCGGGCCCATGTGGTAAACGATAAAGACGCGCGGTCCCCGTCCTGGAGGACGACGAGGAGGGCGGCCAGGGTTACGCAATCCCGCCGAGTTTCGGCCATTTCTGGACCGCCTCCTCTCTCAAAGCCTCCGCCGCCGTGAGGAGGAAATACCCATGGAGGGTGGTTAAAATGTTGTCTCCGAGTGTTTTCATAGGTGGTTGTCCTCCATCCACCTATGAAAAATGTCAAGCCAGGTTGTCCCGATTCTCCATGATCCGTCTATCTTTCCGCGGCGGATACGTTCCGCAATCATGCGCTCAAAGGCTCGAATATAGGCCGCCTGACAGGTCGGATATAGGGCAAATTCCCTTTATCTCCCCGCTGTCCACGCCATAGGGCAGCCAATACACCCCACGCGGGAGAATCCGCACTTATAAAGGGGATTTATCTGGAGTTTTTCGGACTCTATGTAGTCCCAAACTTCCCCGTCGGTCCAGTCAATGATCGGGTTACACGTCCTTTTTGCCTTGAGTGTGCAAGTCTCGAAAAGGCGGCGGTCATCGTTGTCATTGTTTAAGATAATCCGCTTTTCCTTGTCGGACGGCGACGCCTCGTAAATCTCCCGGTTTTCTTTTCGCTTTTGAGACTCCGCCCAACGGGCGATCCTTGTGGGCGGCATGAGCTTTTGAGGAATCAGGCTCCACATGGTCACGCGCTGGCCCTTGTAGACTGGGAAATTTATCGTACATTTGACACCCTTACCCTCCAAGCGTCGGAAGTCCTCGCGGACAAAACGGCCTGTCTCTGGGGCGTCAACGGTTGTGTGGTTGTGCATAGCCTCGAACGGTATCCCTGCCCGCTCGGCCAGGGCAATACAGACGGCAGAGTCCTTGCCGCCGCTGGTTGTTACCACAAGCGGGGCTTGATAGTGCTTTAGGGACATTCCCGAGGCCATTCGGAGGCTCTCGACCGCGGTCTGTTCTTTATCCACGGTATAGCAATCTCCTTTTCTTTAGTTTGCCTGGTCCCGCTCGCTCGGCCCGAGATAGAGGAATTTTCGGCCCATGTTCCCCGGTCTTCTTTCTCTAAAACATAAAAAAAAATTGAAGTGCCTCGAGGTCTTTCGACCTTTCGCACTTCAATGGTAAATCAACAAAGCAAAAATATTGCGAAAAATGTTGTTGACAATTCAGGTGTGAGGTGCTATTATATTTAAGCATTCCAAATGCGCGAGTGGTGGAATTGGCAGACTCGCTAGATTCAGGTTCTAGTGCTCACTCCGGGCGTGCGGGTTCAAGTCCCGCCTCGCGCACCAAATCAGCCCCCTTGAAACGCGGTTGCTTCAAGGGGGTTCACCATATTTTACAACATTGTGCCAAGCTAAATACCATAGAATACTTCGTAATACACCGCGCACAAGGCGCATCAAGGCCGGCCCTCTTTGGGGCCGGCCTTGATGCTTTTCACCAGTACCCTGGCATTTATTCTTCCATCTGGCGTCCTAAAAATGCGGATACGGTCTGCGCCAGCTTGCTCTCGGTCTCACCGCAATCGGCCGATTCCCTGCCGGCGGCAAAAATCACGCAGCCCATTACATCGCCCGCCGCTATTATCGGCGCGGCCACGGCCACGCAGGGCTCATCCGCATCGTCGCACACAGGCATGGCCGCGCCGCTCTCAGCAAGGTAGACACTACGGTTTGACATTATCTGCTCAAGCTGGGGGCTTATACGCTTTTCAATAAGCCCACGGCGCGTTCCTCCGGACACGGCGATTATACTGTCCCTGTCACATATCGCTGCCGTGACTCCGGTCGTCTTGTGCAGACTGTCACAAATCTGCGCCGCGAACTCGGACAGCTCCCCCATCGGCGAATACTTCTTAAATATAACCTCTCCGTCCTTGTCCGTGTATATCTCGAGAGAATCTCCCTCTTTGATATGGAAGGTTCTGCGTATCTCCTTTGGGATTACGACACGCCCAAGATCATCTATGCGCCGGACTATTCCGGTTGCTTTCATTATTGACTCCTCCTGTCGATTTCCGGTTTTTACATCAATAGTATCCGCACTCGAGATTCCATTTATTCGATTTTCTTTATGGTGCCTTTTGGCAGAATCGCGGCGCTATGGCTCCTTTACTGTATTATAATTTGTATCAAATCCTCATTTTCTTTCCGGCCCAATTAGTGTAAAATAAATATAAGCTGCGCAATGCCGCGGAAATTTTGACAAAGGGACGGTCCCGATACCGGAGAACAAATGGACATTTATAAAAGCTTTTGCACTGAACAATTTGACGAAAACGGCGTTCTGACCGGTTTTCACATTAAGTACCCCGAAAATTACAACTTCGGATATGACGTGGTAGACGAGCTGGCGCGGCGCGTGCCAGACCAGCGCGCGTTGGTCTGGTGCACGGCCGAGGGCGCAGAGCGCGTTTTCAGTTTCCGTGAAATATCCGAGCTGAGCAGCCGCACAGCAAACGCCTTTGCCGCACAGGGCATAAAAAAGGGCGACCGCGTACTGGTGATGCTCAAGCGCCATTACGAATACTGGTACACCGCCGTGGCCCTGCACAAGCTCGGCGCGGTGCTCATACCCGTAACGCATATGCTCACAGCCGACGACATAATCTACCGGCTCGAGGGCGCCGGCGTGCGCGGCGTGGTCTGCGCGCCTGACGACGCAATTTTGAAAAAGGTGGCAAGGGCTGCTGAAAAGTCCTCCGTCAATCCCGTGCTGTGGACAGTGCAGCGGGATGCCCCCGGCTTCCGCAATCTCACGTCGGACATCGAAAATGCCCCGCCGGAGCTCGAGCGCATACCCACGTTGGCGCTTGAACCGATGATAATGTACTTCACCTCCGGCACCACAGGCTATCCCAAGGGCGTTATCCACGACCACACCTACACCCTGGCACACATTCTCACGGCCAAGCACTGGCAGAATGTTCAGGACGGAGGACTGCACCTTACCGTTGCGGAAACTGGCTGGGGCAAGGCCTCCTGGGGCAAGATTTACGGGCAATGGCTGTGCTCCTGCGCGGTCATGGTGTTTGACTTTGACAGCTTCGACCCACGCAACATGACCAGCGTCATAAACCGCTACGGCGTGACAAGCTTCTGCGCCCCGCCGACTATCTACCGCTATCTTGTGAAAAAGGGCGCGGCACACATGCCCAGCCTGAAATACGCCACCACCGCCGGCGAGGCGCTCAATCCCGAGGTATTCAAGGCTTTCCTTGAGCAGACGGGGCTGACGCTCATGGAGGGCTTTGGCCAGACGGAGTCAACGCTCATTTTAGCAAATCTCGTAGGCACAAGCTCACGTCCGGGCTCCATGGGCCGGCCGACGCCGCTCTACCATGTCGAGCTGCTGCGCGACGACGGCGAGTACGCCGCCGCAGGCGAGATTGGTGAGATTGTTATAATTCCTCCCTCCGACGGCAGTCTGCAGGCCGGCATCTTCTCCGAGTACAACGAAAATCCGGGGCTTTACCGCTATGTCTGGCGCGGCGGGATATACCACACGGGCGACACTGCCTGGCGCGATGAGGACGGCTATTTCTGGTTCAATGGTCGGATTGACGACGTTATCAAAACCGGCGGCTTCCGCGTCGGCCCCTTTGAGATTGAAAACGTGCTCATGGAGCACCCCGCTGTGATGGAGTGCTCGGTAGTCGGTATTCCCGACGCCCTGCGCGGCCAGGCGATAAAGGCCATCGTGGTCCCCGCGCCCGGCTATGAGCCCACGTCCGCACTGCAAAAGGAGCTGCGCGAGTTCTGCAACAAGCGCGTGGCAGAGTACAAGTGGGTGCGCATCGTCGAGTTCGTTGACGAAATGCCCAAGACCATAAGCGGAAAGATACGCAAAGTCGAGCAGCGCGGCGATTGACAAAGCTCAAATCCGGTGAATATAATTGTGGCAAACTCTTCTGAGATAAAGGAGAAAAGGGAAGATGAAACGATTTAACCGCGCGTTTGCCCTACTCGCGGCTGCTGTAATGCTGCTGAGCCTTACAGCCTGCACCCCTCCCAGCCCCGAGCGCGAGCTTGCCAGGGCGCAGGAAAAGCTCACGCAGGTCAGAAGCTTCCGCTACGATATGGATATGGATATACGTATGACCGTCGATGACACGTCCATATCCGTAAAAACCGTCTGCCGTGCCGATTGCGTCGCCAACCCGCTTATACTCAAAATGGATATAAACCTTGACATCAGCGAGGTTGGCAGCGTGGACTACATTATTTACGCCGCGCAGACCGAGGACGGATACACTGCTTACACGAAGATGTACGACGACTGGATTAAAGAAGAGCTCGGCGGCCTTGGAGAGCTTGAGCAGTACGATGCCCGCTCGAACATGGATGCATTTCTGTCTGGCTTTACCAGCGTGACGGAGGCCGGCAGCGAGGAGGTTTCCGGTATCAAAACCACGCGCTATGACTGCGTGGTCAGCGGCGAGACCATCGACGAAATCATTGAGAGCTCCGGCGCCTATACTCAGTTGTCCCTGCTCGGCATAGGCGACGAGCAGGCCAAAGAAATGCTCTCCGGTCTTGGTGAAGTGCCCTACAGCATATGGATAGACGCCAAGCGCGCTCTGCCCGTGCGCTATGAGCTGGATATGAGCGGCATTATGGGCTCTCTTATGGATAAAATGCTCAAAGACAACAGCGATTTTTTCCCTGACATCTCTTTGGATAAGATGACCATATCCGTGACAATGAGCGATTTTGATGAAATTGACTCCATAGAAATCCCCTACGAGGCCATTAGCGCCGTGGACATCACCGGAAGCTTCCCGCTTTTTTCGTGAGCCCGCCTCCACGGAGCGCTTTCTCTCTTTTTCACATCTGCAAAATATACTAATATTCGGGAAAATGTCACATTTCATAATTGACATATGAAATAATTCCTGATAAAATACTTCCCGTCTCAACTTGGAAAGAGTCTTTCCGA
>CATJWG010000095.1 GCA_949744165.1 uncultured Eubacteriales bacterium
AACTGGGGGAACATCGTGGCGGCAGTTCACAGATATGAGGGCATAGCCATTCTAAATCAGTCCCATCACGGCGTCCGTGTAGCCGTCGTTCTTGGAGCCGGAGAACCAGCCTCCACTGTGTATATCAAATATGTCCGGAATTTTCTCCTCCGGATTTTCGGGCAGGCGGTAATATTCTTAGCTTCAGAAATAACTGTTTTCATTAAACAACACCTACTGTTCAGTATTCTGCTTCTATGGAGAATGTAACATTACTGAGCTGAAATTTCTATATACAGAGCTATCGTAAAAGCGGAAATTATTGGGTAAAACTGTGTATTTTGTAGCGATTGGAGGGCTTAATGTCCGGAGAACATATCATATTGGAAAAAATATACAGATGAGAGCTTCATCCCCAAGACATTTTGATTAACTATGCATTTCAAACTTCGGCTGCTTGTGGTAACTTTTTACACAGGAAACGACTGTGAGAGGTTGGTACATGCCAAAGGAAAACTGACCGAATGTTTATATTTACCGAAGGAGGAAACAACTTATGGCACATAAATCTCAGCTTCATAAGGGGCATATGCATCCCCTTATCTGGCGCGAGGGTCCCGACGGACTTTATCACGGCCCGCTGTTTTGGATGGAGGGCAAGACTGACCTGGAAGGCTTCCACGCAAGCGTCGGCTGGGCATATATAAAGGAGCCATGCACATTCCATCCCATTGAGGGCATGGTCACGCATCCTTATGATGAGCTACTGGCTTTCATATCCACAAATGTCAAGGATATGCAGAATCTGGGCGCAGAGGTGTCCATCACCATCGGCGAGGAGCAGGAAGTGTACACCTTTTACCACAGCCAGATAATCTGCATTCCCCGCGGCGTGCCTCACGGCCCGGTTAAGGTGAGCAAGGTTGACAAGGGCTTTATCCACGAGGTAATAAGCCTTGACGACGAATACTGTGCAGAATATACTCCCGCCCCCGAGCTTGGCGCCCCCGTGCTGGGGAATAAGTACGCCCACTGCGTTATGCCTTTCCGCTGGTGGGTCGACCCTGTCACGGGCATGAGAATCCAGGACAAGTACAGCGACCCCGCTTTCTGGGAAAACAGAGACACGAGCGACCCCGGCTTCGGTCAGATTGCCCGCTGGTACAAGGATGTAAACGAATACCGCGAGATAACAAACAGAAACCTCGACTGCTACGGAATTTCCCATCCCCGCGATCGCGGCGACAAGGGTCCCGGCAACGCCGAAAACCTTGTCTGGATGTTCGGCGGTCAACTTAATAACTTCACGGTGAACACTCTGTTTGCACACTGCACACATCCCGGCGTGTTCCACAAGGCGGGCGAGTCCCACAGCCATCCCAACGAGGAGATAATCGTCTATCTCAGCCTTGACCCGGATGATCCCCTGAATCTTGGCGCGGCGGCTGAAACCGCGCTGGGTGAGGAGGATGAGCGGTATGTGACCGAGGTACCCACGGCTTTCGTGTTCCCCAAGTGATTTGCGCACCTTCCCCAGACTTGCCTGTGGACCCAGCGTCCCTATGGCTTCATGGTGCTGGAGCTGGATGGCATCCACGATTCTCCCTGGAAAGAAAGGGACGGCAGCAAATCCCATTACGAGGACTGACACCGTTTTTATACAATGGCATGGCTCAAACCCCGTGCATTTTTACGTCCGTGGTTTGAGCGTGTCGAAAAAGTGGCTTCGCTGCGCTCTGCGCCTCGGTTGTCCGCTTGTGGCGGATAATTCGACGCTCACTCCGCGCAAAGTGTTTTTGTCCGGCGTACACGCCGGACAAAACGATTTAACTTTATTTCGCGCCTGCGGGCGCGAAACTCTGCGAGGCTTTTTCGACAGCCTGAGACCCCGGACATTTTTATGTCCGGGGTTCTTTGTCAGTATTCCTTCAAAATTGCGCCTAGCTTTTTTATTCCGTCGAGCATTTCAGGCTTGCCCACGACCACCGCGCAGTTGAGGCGCAGACAGTTCGAGAAATCGGAGCCAACAGAAAAAACGTAGCCGGGCGAGAAGGAGATGTCATAGTCAAGAGCTTTGTTCAGCAATTCGAGGGAGTCAAAACGCCCTGGCAGCTCCACCCACAGAAAACGTCCGCCGCTTGGCATGTGTACGCTTGTTCCCTCCGGAAAATGGTGCTCTATGGCAGCACGCAGCGAATTGACGGCGCTGCTGAGGTCGTTTTGCAGCTTACGGAGATACCGCTTGGACTGCGGGCGCATGAGATAGACGGCAAGGCTGTCCTGAATCCAGTTGGGCACGTAAACCTGATGCAGCGTGGCGAAGCCACGTATGGAGTTCTGATATTTCCCGCCGGAGATATAGTGAAGATCCGTAACATGGTCGTAGCCGGAAATGTAGATGACCTGCTCAGAGCCGCAGGTCTTGACGGGTAAAGGACGCGGAGACTTGAAGCTGTGGTTGCCGGCTATATCGTACTCGATAATGGCAATGTTGTTTTTCTCACAGATGGAGATGAGCCGCTGCTTGTTGGGAAACGGCATCATGGAGCCCGTCGGAGTGGAGAAATTGGGCATACACATTATACATTTTATGGACGGGTCCTGTTCAAGCGCATTCTCCAGCGCGTCAAGGTCCAGTCCGTCCTGCACATTTGAAGGAATCGAAACGGTTTGGGCACCGAAAAGGCGAGCGGCAAAGTAGAAATAGCTGTTGCCGGGCCATTCTATCGCTATGGTGTCCCGGGGCGTTACGCTCGACTCCATGGCAAGGGTGAGGGCCTGGGTTAGGCCGAGGGTTACGCATATCTGACTGGGGTCGGTGAGCCATTTGGTGCGGTCTGACCACTGAATGATAGCTTCACCGAGGAGGCGAGTTGGAGAGTTGCTACCGATTACGGAAATATTATCCTGATTTTGCAGAAGAATCTGTTTA
>CATJWG010000096.1 GCA_949744165.1 uncultured Eubacteriales bacterium
GTAATAGATATAGACAGGGCGGATACATAAAAAAGAAGAAGTGACCCCGCGGGGTCACTTCTTCTTTTTGGTTTTTTCCTTGCCCTGGATTTCAGGGACAGGAGCAGTATCGTTTATCGGCTGGGTATGCGTTACTTCGGGCCGTGGCATTCCTTTTTTGCCCATTAAAATCACCTCGCTTACATTATCCGCATTTTCCGCAGGAAATATACGGCAGGGCAGTCAAAATCGGGAGTGGACGTGCATAAGCTTATCCTTAAGAGGGGAAACGCAGATTTACGGAAAGGACGGCGGAGAATTATGAGCAGGAGAAAATGTGTGATTTCCGCGGGGATATTCATATTGCTGACGCTGGTAAAGTTCCTCGTGCCCGGCGCGGCGCAAAGCATAAAGGACCAGACGCAGAAAATACTCTGCCGCGACACAGACTATACCCAGGTGCTGCTGTACATAAGCTCGCTGATACCGGAAAGGGACGAGCCTGCACCGCCGGTTCTGGAGACGGAGACAACTCCGGAACCGGCAGCACCAGAGCCCGCCGCCGACAAACCGTTTTACGCCCCGCGCAGCTTGTCCGCGTCTATGCGCGGGTATATGCCGGAGGTGAAGGTGCCCGCAGGGGAGGAACTGACAGACTCGGTGGAAAGCCGCATGTCCGATGGTACGATTGCCGCGCCGGAGCCAGAGCCAGAGCCGCTGCCAGAGGCGGTGCAGACCTTCATTGACTCGCAGGCGGCATACCCCGACTATGAGCAACCGGCCAACGTCAGCTATCTGATGCCGGAGCTGCCCTTTGCTTACGCCGCGCCGGTGGCCGGCTATGAGTCCTCCGGCTTTGGCTACCGTATGCATCCGATACAAAACGAGGTGAAGTTTCACTACGGCACCGATATGGCAGCATGGTCCGGCGAGCCGATTTACGCCTTTGCGGACGGCACGGTGAGCTTTGCCGGATACAGCGACAGCTTCGGCAACTACATAACCATAGAGCACGGAGACGGATGGCAAAGCCTCTACGCGCATTGCAGCCGCCTTGACGTGAGCAGCGGGCAGAGCGTGGAGTGCGGCGGACAGATTGCGCTCGTCGGTGCGACTGGGATGGTAACGGGGCCGCACCTGCACTTTGAGCTGACACACAATGGGGTTTACATCAATCCCGAATATTACATAAACTACACATGGCAGGCGTGAAGCTGGACGTCAGCGCGGGGGCTCTGCTTATTTTTGCACTGGCGTATTTTTTTGACGGCAGCGGAATATTCGCCTCGCTGCTTCCGGCCGCGGCGGTGCATGAGGCGGGGCATATAGCGGTGTTGCTTCTGTGCAGCGCGCGTATTCGGCGTTTGCGCCTGGACATATTCGGCCTGCGTCTGGACTATGGCGGCACTCTCGGTAAGCGTGCTCTTCTGTGCGCGGCGCTGGCGGGACCCGCGGCGGGGCTACTGTACGCATTTCCGGCGATGCGTGCGGCGGGGCAGGGGATAAGAATGAGCGGGGCGGTGAGTCTGCTGCTGTCGTGCTTCAACCTCCTGCCGGCCCTGCCGCTGGACGGCGGTCGGGCGCTGGCGCTGCTGTGCCGTGCGCGCACTGTGCTCACGTGCTCGCGAGTGACGGCGCTGCTGCTCATGGCCGCAGGGTTGTGGGCGCTCTTTGAGTACGGGTCGCTGTCGATGCTGGCCATGGGCGGCTGGCTGCTGGTGTACAACGCGGTGTGAGGGCATTTTTGCGTGCGGACGGTTGACCTTTGGCGGGGGATGGTATAAAATACATTAACAAAAATTTTGGAGCATTTATCTTATGGACAAAAAACTGAAGAGAATCCTCCCGCGGGTGCAGAAGCCGGCCAGGTACACGGGCGGGGAGTACAACCAGATTATAAAGAATAAAGCCGAGGTTGACCTGCGCATGGCCTTCTGCTTTCCGGACACCTACGAGATAGGCATGTCCAACGTGGGTATGCGTATACTCTACAGCACCATAAACTCCATGACAGGGGTCTGGTGTGAGCGCGTTTTCGCGCCATGGGGTGACATGGAGGAGGAGATGCGCGCCGCCGGCGTGCCGCTGTACGCGCTCGAGAGCGGCGACCCCGTGGCGGACTTGGACGCGGTGGGCTTTTCAATCGGATACGAGATGGCGTACACCACGGTGCTCAACATGCTCGATTTAGCCGGCATCCCGCTGCGCAGCGAGGACAGGACGGAACTGCTGCCGCTGGTGTTCGCGGGCGGGACGGCCTGCTGCAACCCCGAGCCCATGGCCCAGTTTATGGATCTTTTCGTGATAGGCGAGGGCGAGGAGATGGACAATGAGCTGCTTGAGCTGCTGAGAACTGCCAAGCGCGGGGGCTGGAGCAAAAAGGACTTTCTGTGCCGCGCCGCGGACATTGAGGGCGTGTATGTACCATCGCTTTACGAGCCCGAGTACAACGCCGACGGTACGCTGAGATGCGTGACGCCGCTTGACGGCGCGCCGGCGCGGGTCAGGCGCAGAATTGTTAAAGACTTTGATGACTCCCACTTTCCCACACGGCAGATTGTGCCCTCTACGGAGATTGTGCACGACAGGGTGAACCTCGAGCTTTTCCGCGGCTGCATACGCGGCTGCCGCTTCTGTCAGGCGGGCTATGTATACCGTCCGGTGCGAAGCCGCAGCGTGGATAGGCTGCTGGAGCAGGGCCTTGAGAGCCTGAAAAACACAGGTTATCAGGAAATTACCCTCTCCTCGCTGTCCTCAAGCGATTACAGGCAGCTCCCAGAGCTCTGCGACGGGCTGCTGGACTATTGCAGGGAACGCAGCATCAGTCTTGCCCTGCCATCGTTGAGGGCGGACAATTTTTCGATGGAAATTATGCAAAAGGTGCAGTCGGTGCGCAAGTCGGGCCTGACCTTTGCGCCAGAGGCGGGCTCGCAGCGTCTGCGCGACGCCATAAACAAGAACGTGCGAGAGGAGGATTTACTTGAGTCCTGCCGCGTGGCCTTCGCCGGAGGCTGGAACGGAGTGAAGCTGTATTTTATGCTCGGCCTGCCGACAGAGACGGACGAGGACGTTGTGGCCATAGCGCAGATTGCGAAAGACGTGCTGCACTGCTGGCGGGAAAACGCGTTGAACAAGAACCGCGGCGTGCGCATAACCGTGTCCACCTCCTGCTTCGTGCCGAAGCCGCACAGTCCGTTCCAGTGGGAAAAACAGATTCCCATGGAGGAATACCTGCGCAGGGTCAACCTTCTGCGCGGAGAGATGAACATGAGAAACGTCACATATAACTGGCACGACCCCGAAACAGGCTTTATCGAGGCCGCGCTCTCCCGCGGGGACCGCAGGCTCGGCGCGGTACTTGAGCAGGTCTGGCGCGACGGCGGGCGGCTGGACGCCTGGAGCGACTATTTCTCCTTTGAGCGCTGGCGCCGCGCCTTTGAAAAATGCGGGTTGGACGCGGACTTCTACGCCGCGCGGGAGCGCGGCCGTGACGAACTGCTGCCCTGGGAGGTCGTGGATACCGGAGTGCGCCGCGAGCACCTGTGGCGTGAGCGTGAGCGTTGCTATGCCTCCGAGCTATCGCCCGACTGCCGGACGCAGTGCACGGGCTGCGGGGCGAACGCGCTGATTGGAGGGGTGTGCAATGGATAAGCTGAGGCTGAGATTTTCAAAGACAGGGCGTGCGGTTTATATATCTCATCTTGACATGATGCGCACGATGCAGCGAGCTTTCCTTCGCGCGGGCTATGCGCTCAAATACAGCGAAGGCTTCAACCCCCATGCGCAGATATCCATACTACTGCCTCTGTCCGTCGGCTGCGCGAGCGTATGCGAGCTTATGGACTTCACGCTCACGGAAGTTAGCGGACTTGCCGAGCTGCCGGGCAGACTGAGCGCGGCGCTGCCGGAGGGAATCAGGGCGATGGAGGTATATGCTCCGGAGACGAAGGCAAAGCAGCTTAAGTGGCTGGAAATTGAGGGCCGCTTTGAGTACGACGGGAGGGACTCCGTCGCGATGGCGGAGGCGCTGAACGGCTTTTTCGCGCGTGAGAGCATGGTTATCCGCAAAAAGACCAAACGCGGCGAGGCTGAGAGCGATATTGCCCCCGCAGTAAGAAGCTTTTCCGCCATGGAGGGCGAGGAAGCCGTACTCGTGCGCGCGGTAATCTCTGCGCAGGAGCCGACGCTTAACCCCGAGCTGCTGCCCTCTGCCCTGCGCCAGTTGGTCCCCGAGCTTGCCCCGGATTTTGCGGAGTTCACACGGCTTGAGACATATGGGGAAAATATGTCGGTTTTCAGATGAAAAGTCTTGCATTTATGGAAATGCTGTGATATCATATAACGGCTCGTGAGACAAACCGTCCCGCGGGCGATTGAATAAGACGGTCCGCTCCCGCGGGGCGAGGTAGCCCCCTCCGGCATGAACGTCTATAAAAGGAAGGAAAAATTACTATGCCAGACCTCATTAAAACTCTTAACGAGCAGTTTATGAAGGCCGAGACCCCGAAAATCAACGTCGGCGACACCGTGCGTGTGACCGTGCGCGTCAAGGAAGGCAGCCGCGAGCGCAACCAGGTTTTCGAGGGCACCGTTATCGCCAAGAAGCATGGCGGTATAAACGAAACCTTCACCGTGCGCCGCATCTCCTATAACGTCGGCTGTGAGAAGGTTTTCCCCGTCCATTCTCCCACCATCGTCTCGGTGGACACCGTCAGAAACGGCAAGGTCCGCAGAGCGAAGCTGTACTACCTGCGCAACCGCGTGGGCAAGGCTGCCAAGGTCAAGGAGAGACTCTGAGACTTCAAAAACGAAAAATCCGTGTCAGCTTATGGCTGACACGGATTTTTTCTTTATAAAACTTTCTCATACCCCTTGACAGGAGGGAAAGTATATGTTATATAAATAAATAGAAATATAAATAGCTATTTATATGAAAGGGAGGAATGATAATGTCTGAAAACTGCGAGGTGGAGCTGTGCCAGAGGCACGACGTGCATGAGGACAAGGTAAGCATTGTGGCCGAGCGTATGCCTCCGGAGGATGAAATGGCGGACATGGCCGAGCTTTTCAAGGTGTTCGGAGATTCCACGCGTATAAAGATACTGTACATTCTATGGGAATGCGAGCTGTGCGTGTGCGACATGGCGCAGCTTCTGCGCCTGACCCAGCCGGCGGTGTCGTATCAGCTCAAGGTTCTCAAGCAGGCGAAGCTTGTGAAAAACCGCCGCGACGGGAAAACGATATATTACTCGCTGGCCGACGAGCATGTGAAAACAATAATCGGCATGGCTAAGGAACATTTGGAGGAGGAAAAATAACATGAAAAAAACCTATAAGCTTGAGGACCTCGACTGCGCGAACTGCGCGGCGAAAATGGAGCAGGCGATAAAGAAAATTGACGGCGTGACAAACGCGAGTGTGAGCTTTCTCACACAGAAAATGACCGTGGAGACGGACCGCGACAGCCTTGACGAGATAATGAAGGAGGTCGTTAAGGTCTGCAAAAAGGTGGAGCCCGACTGTGTGATACACGTCTGAGGTGCGCGTATGAGCAGAAAACAGAAAAAGGCGCTGCTGAGGATAATTCTCGGCGCGGCGCTGTTCATTGCGGCCTGCCTGCTGCCGCTTGAGGGCTGGGTACGGGGAGTTTGCTTTATCGTGCCGTACCTGTTCGCCGGCGGAGACGTGCTGTGGAGCGCAGCTAAGAATATCGTGCGCGGCCAAGTTTTTGACGAGAAGTTTTTAATGGCGCTGGCCACGGTGGGCGCCTTCGGCATAGGCGAGTACCCCGAGGCAGTGTTCGTCATGCTGTTTTTCCAGATTGGCGAGCTGTTTGAAAGCGTAGCCGTGGGGAGAAGCAGAAAGTCCATCTCAGAGCTTATGGATATCCGTCCGGATTACGCGAACGTGGAGCGGGACGGGGAGCTTGTCGAGACCGACCCCGAGGAGGTTGACGTCGGCAGTGTTATAGTGGTAAAACCGGGGGAGAAGGTGCCCATTGACGGCGTGGTTATTGATGGAGCGTCAAGTCTGAACACCACGGCACTGACGGGAGAATCACTGCCGCGCGACGTGACAGAAGGCGACGCGGTGGTGTCCGGCTGCGTGAACTTGAGCGGTCTGCTGCGGGTGAGGACGACGCGCGGGTTCGGCGAGTCCACGGTGGCAAAGATACTCGAGCTGGTGGAAAACTCCGCCGCGAGCAAGTCCAAAAGCGAGAACTTCATCGCCCGCTTTGCGCACTGGTACACGCCATGCGTTGTTGTCGGCGCGTTGTTGCTGGCGCTTGTGCCTCCGCTCATCGTAGGGGGCTGGAGCGAGTGGATACGCCGCGCGCTGATATTTCTGGTAATTTCCTGCCCCTGCGCACTGGTTATCTCCGTGCCACTGACCTTTTTCGGCGGCATAGGCGGGGCCTCAAAGCAGGGCATACTTATAAAGGGCTCAAACTACATGGACGCACTTACCCACGCCGAGCTTGTGGTTATGGATAAGACCGGCACGCTGACAAAGGGCAGCTTCAACGTTACGGGAGTATATCCGCGAGACTGCGCGCCGGAAAAGCTGCTCGAATACGCAGCGCTGGCGGAGGCATATTCGGACCACCCGATAGCCCAGTCGCTGCGCCGCGCCTGGGGCGGCGAGGCGGACAGGCGGCGCGTGAACGATGTGGAGGAGACAGCGGGGCAGGGAGTGCGCGCTATGGTGGACGGCGTGGAGATACTTGCCGGAAACGAGAGGCTGATGGAGGCTCACGGCATAAACCCGCGTCACATGGACGAGGCCGGCACGGTGGTACACATAGCTGCGGCAGGGCAGTACGCCGGCTGCGTGGTGATATCCGACGAGCTCAAGCCGGGGGCTAAGGAAGCGGTTGGTGGAATGAAGGCTCAGGGAATACGCAAAACGGTCATGCTCAGCGGCGACAGAGCCGCCGCGGCGCAGAAGGCTGCTGCCGAGCTGGGAATAGATGAATTTCACGCCGAGCTTTTGCCGGGCGATAAGGTCGAGCGCGTGGAGGCGCTGCTGTGTGAAACGTCTCCGCGCGGCAAGCTCGTGTTCGTCGGCGACGGCATAAATGACGCTCCGGTGCTCTCACGTGCGGACGTAGGCATAGCCATGGGCGCGCTTGGTTCCGACGCAGCGATAGAGGCCGCGGACATAGTGCTCATGGACGATAAGCCCGAGAAGATAGTCACGGCCCTGCGAATAGCCCGCCGCACGAAACGGATAGTTACGCAGAACATCGTGTTTGCCCTTGCGGTGAAGTTTGCCATGCTCATTCTTGGCGCGCTCGGATACGCGAACATGTGGGAGGCCAGCTTTGCCGACGTGGGAGTGTGCGTGATAGCGGTACTCAACGCAATGCGGGCACTGAGCGTCAAGGAAGCAGCGTAGCCGGGTTTTGAAAATTTAACAGCCCTCCCCGCGTTGGCGGGGAGGGCTGCTTGTATCTATGTTCATTTCGTGTCACGCGACCAGTGGTTCAGCTTCGGGAGAAGTGCTCCGAGATAGGCGCGGGCCTGCTCCGGAGAAAATTTTTCGTTAGACATATGCCCGATGAGGAAGTCGGTCAGCTCATCAAGGCTCGTATAGACAAATTTTCCGTCGCAGTAGCACCACTTGCAGTATTCCTCGTTAAAGTCGCCGTCCGGCTCGCGGCTGATGGAGGAATCGTCAAGCGGCATACCGCAGCACTGGCAGATAAGCTGCCGAGGAGAGCCCAAAAGCGTATTGATGGAAACGTCAAACAGCTTCGACAGCAGCTTGAGCGTATCGGTGTTTGGTATAGTTTCTCCGGTCTCCCAGCGCGACACAGCCTGCCGGGTAACATATGCTTTTTCGGCAAGCTCCTCCTGAGACAGGCCGTTTTTGGTTCGGAGCTGTAAAATGACATCCTTTGTATCCATGTAAATCATCACCTCGATGATATTATATCACCGATGCGCGGGAAAGAAAAGCAACGCGCTGTTGCGCGGTGGGGAACGCATACGCCTGCAATAAAAGGACGGCCTGCGGACCGCCCTTTTATTGTTTACTTTTCCACTATCGCCTTGGTGTCGCGGGCTATCATCAGCTCTTCATTCGTGGCGATGACAAAGACCTTGACTTTGCTGTCGTCGGTGGAGATGAGGTGCTCGTCAGCGCGCTCGGCGTTGCGCTTCGGGTCAATCTTCACGCCCATGTACTCCAGACCCTCGCAGATGCGGGAGCGGTCCTCAACGCCGTTTTCGCCGATGCCGGCGGTGAAAACGATGGCGTCAACTCCGCCCATGGCCGCGGCATAGGCGCCAATGCTCTTTTTCACATCGTAGAAGAACTTATCCAGCGCCAGCTTTGCGCGGGGATTGGTCTCCTCGGCCTCGGCCAGGTCACGGAAGTCGGAGGATACGCCGGAAATACCCATAACGCCGGACTTTTTGTTGAGGATGTTCATCATCTCCTCAATACTGTAGCCGTGGCGGCCCATGAGGTACTCGATTATCGTACCGTCAATGTCGCCGCAGCGGGTGCCCATGCACACGCCGGCAAGGGGACCCAGGCCCATGGTGGTGTCGGCGCACTTGCCGTCAATACAGGCGGACAGAGACGAGCCGTTGCCGAGATGGCAGCAGATTACCTTGCTGTGCTCGGGATTGCCCAGAAGCTCAACGCAGCGGGCGGAGACATAACGGTGGGAGGTGCCGTGAAAACCGTAGCGGCGCACGTTGTCGTTCTCGTAATATTCATAGGGAATGGCGTAAATGTAGGCCTTGGGGGGCATGGTCATATGGAATGCAGTGTCGAAAACCGCAACCTGCGGCGTGCCGGGCATGACGTCCTGGCAGGCCTTGATGCCCATGAGGTTGGCAGGGTTGTGGAGCGGTCCGAGGGGGATGCAGCGCTTGATAGCCTCCTCAACGGCGTCGTCCACCAGACAGGACTCGGTGAACTCCATGCCGCCGTGCAGCACGCGGTGGCCGCAGGCGTCTATCTCGTCCATGCTCTTGATAACGCCGTTTTCGGGGTCAACAAGCGCCTTGAGCACGGCCTGAATGGCCTCGGAATGGGTGGGCATGGGAACGTCCACGGCGTCAATCTTCGTTTTGCCGTCAATCAGCGGCTTGTAGGTGAACTTGCCGTCGAGTCCGATGCGCTCGCAAAGACCCTTTGCCAGAAGCGACTCGTTGTCCATATCAATAAGCTGATATTTCAGAGACGAGCTTCCGGCGTTGATAACAAGAATTTTCATGGTTGGTGACCTCCCGTGTTGTAATTGTTGTTTTTTTCATGTAGAA
>CATJWG010000097.1 GCA_949744165.1 uncultured Eubacteriales bacterium
CGTCGGCAAGGTCCTGCACCGTGTACAGCAGGGTGCCGTCAAAATCAAAAATTACGGTTTTGTACCTCATTTATTACCTCAAAGCTCCGGAGCGGCGGGCCGCACGGCAAAGCAGTCGCGCCAGCGCTGGGAGAGAGCCTTGCGCGCGTGCTCGGCCTGCTCCATATTCTCAAAAACACCGAACACAGATGGCCCCGTGCCGCTCATTGCCGTGCCCATCGCGCCCAAGTCCAGCAGACGGCTTTTAATTTCTGCCGCGGCGCCGCGGTGACGGCCCGGAACATCCTCGAAGACATTGAAAAGCCGCTGTGCCACGCCGCGCAGCTCACCGCGCTCTATGGCCTCAAGCATCCCTTCCGTGTCGGGGTGGGTGTGGCCTTTGCGTCCGTCGATGCGGCGGAAAAGCTCCGGCGTGGACACGGAAAACGGCGGCTTACAGATAACAACGCCGCAGTCCGGCAGCGGCGGCAGAATGCGCAGCTCGTCTCCCCGCCCCACGGCGAGCTGTGTGCCGCCGCGAACGCAGAAGGGCACGTCGCTGCCCAGAGTACGGCCAAGCTGTTCCAATTTTGCCGGAGGTAGCTTTGCCTCCAGCATGGTGTTGAGCGCGCGCAACACCGCAGCGGCGTCCGATGAGCCGCCGCCGAGGCCGGCGCACACGGGTATTCGCTTTTTCAGCGTTATGTCCGCGCCGAGGGCCCTTTCGCCCAGCTCGTCAAAAAACGCGCGCGCGGCCTTGACAGCGATATTCCTCCCGTCCGAAGGCAGGAAGCGGAAATTAGTCCTTATGCGTATCTCCCCAGTATGCGTCAGGAGTATTTTTACCTCGTCGCACAGGTCCACGCTCTGCATGAGCATACACATCTCGTGGTAGCCGTCCGGCCTTGTGCCGGTCACGTCTAAGCTGAGATTTAGCTTGGCGTAGGCTTTTGCCGTTATTTTATTCATAGGCCAAACAGCAGAGCCATGCAGCTGTTCGCGCCGTCGGGGTAATACTGCCCCTTGGCCCCGTTGCGCTCGCAGTAGCTCAGGCCGCTGTGGGTGTCAACGGTGCTGTCGTACAGCAGGAAGGGGACGGGCTCGGCGTCGTGGCCGCGGGTAGAGGTCAGGGTCTTGTGGTCCGAGAGTATGAGAAGCCGGTAATCCAAGCCGCGCTCGTCCAGCTTTTCCAGAAGCGGCTTTGTTACACGGCTGTCCAGCCACTCTATGGCCTGAATTTTCCCTTTGAGGTCGCCGTTGTGAGTGCACTCGTCGGGGGCCTCAACGTGAATGGCCGCGAAATCGTATTTCTCCAGTGCTGCGATGGCCGCTTCCACCTTACCCTCCAAGTTGGTCTCCAGCTCGCCCGTGGCGCCCTCGACGGTCACGGGCTCGAGCCCAGTAAGCGCGGCGATGCCGTGGCACAGCGGAACGGCGGAAATGACCGCACCGCGTTTGCCGAATGATGCCTCAAAATCCGGCAGCTCCACGGCAGTGCCCTCAGCCCAGAACCAAATGCCGTTGGCAGGCATTTTTCCCGCTGCACGGCGCTTTTCGTTGAGCGGGTGGCGGTCGAGCTTCTCATGTGCCAGCCGCATCAGAACGCGAAGGACCTCCGCGTTAGCACTGCCGGAGGGCAGCAGGGGGCCTATCCTCTCGCCGAGATGGTCGTGCGGCGGAATGAGCTTCATTCCCGCCGCGTCCGCGCCGCTCTGCACCGCGATGTGGCGGAATGAGCCGCCGGGATTTACGCTCATGCCCGCCTTTGCCGCAGCGGCGGCAAATTCCGGCTCGTCGAACAGTGCTGTGACAATGGCGTCGGACTCGTCCCCCTCAATGGAGCCGGCGGAGTGGGAGAGTATGTGTTTTTCCTCAAAGGGTACTTCAGCGTCCTCATAGCAGACCATGTTGCAGCGGTAGGCGATGTCGCCGGCGCGCAGCTTTATTCCCGTGGCGGCGGCCTCGAGCGGGGCGCGTCCGGTGTAATATTTCCTCGGATCGCAGCCGAAGATGGAGGTTATGGCCGTGTCGCTGCCGGCGGGAAGTCCATCGGGACAGTTGGATACCGAGCCCATAGTGCCGCGCGCGGCCAGAGAGTCTATCGTCGGAATCCTGGCATATTCCAGCGGAGTCACGCCGCCGAGCTCCGGCACGGGATTGTCCGCCATGCCGTCGCCTATTATCAGAATATATTTCATTTATCTTCCTCGTTTTTTGTTTTGTTTATATTTTAAGCCTATCATATCATTATAAGTCTAAGTAAACGATTTGGGAAGCCATATTTTATAATATAAAGAAATATTTTACTCCGGCGCGGGGTAAAGACAACTTAAATTCTCAGCATTACCGCTGGAACGCGCGCTTGCGCGGCCGTCTAATTAGGATAACATCCCGAGGGGATTACTTGCGTGCGGCAATCAAATACCGGTGAATGGTTCCCTCGAGCCGTCCGTACCTGTCAATGATTTCCTGCATTTTCAGCAGCCGCTCAAAGCATTTGCTGACTGAGAAATCAGGAAATTCCCATTCAATGACATGGGCGAACCAGACAAACGCCCCCACATCGTAAAATTTGATGGGACGGTACGCCTCCTCGGCCCTGACAATCTTAAATCCGACGCCCTCAAAGACTGGACGCTGCTCATCAAGGGTCAAATGCGGAAAGGGTTTGTCTGCTCCGGGCAGTACCATCTCTACTAAATCCCTGTCATTGTTACCGCCGACCTGCTCGGTTATAAACATGCCGTCAGGACGCAGCAGGCGAAAAATCTCCGCCGCGTCAAAGCCTCCGTGCCTGTTGAGAATCAGGTCAAATGTCTCGTCCTCAAAAGGAATGTGCGAAGGGTCGCTGCACTCCCTTAAGTCTATCCCAAGTGGCAGCAATTTTTCCGCACACAATTTAACATTCGGTGAGTATCCCTCTGTCGCGGCCGTTTTTTCGTATGGATGCTTCAGGGACAGCAGAAATTCCCCTCCGCCCGTATCATAATCAAGAATATTCATGCTGTGCTTCAGGTAAGCCCTGACCAGCTTTTCATAATTCCACGGCAGGTCGTGCTCCGATTCATATCGCCCGCGAATATGCGAAAAGTCCCAGCCGTGGATATGCGCGATTTTCTCCTCTTGCTCCCAAATGCTTCTTAGCCGAGCTCTGTCCATATGCTTCTCCTTTATTGAAGTAACTCTTATACGCTTAAAAAGGGACAATATTTTTCCGCATTTGACGCGCGCAGAGCGCGGTGTTATACTCTTTCCATAAAACACGGCCGGTACGCCGTAACGGGAGGACCTGAGCATGACGCCTGTTTTCAGCTTTATCGCCTATTCCAACACCGGCAAAACCACCTATATCGTAGAGCTTATCGCTGAGCTGACGCGCAGGGGCGTGCGCGTAGGCGCGATAAAGCACGACGCGCATGAGTTTGAAATTGATAAGCAGGGCAAGGACAGCTGGCGCTTTGCGCAGGCGGGCGCGCAGGGCGTCGCCGTTGCCTCACAGACCAAGTGCGCGATTATGGATTACCGCCCCGTGTCCTTTGCCGAGACGGTCTCGCGCATAAGGGACGTGGATTTGATAATCGCCGAGGGCTGGCATGGTGAGGCCGAAAACCGCATCGCCGTATACCGCTCGAACTCCGGCAAGCCGCTGAAGCTCTCGCCGTCGGAGTGCATAGCCGTAGTTAGCGACATGACGCTGGATACGGGGAATACGCCTCTGTTTCCGCTTGGCGACGTAGTCCCCATGGCGGATTTTCTCGTCTCAAAATTGCCTGAAAAGAAAAAATAGCTCGTTTGTATTAAATTTTTCAAAACCGCCGATACTATGAGCAACTACATAGTATTGGCGGTGCTTTTATGAAAGTGGAAAAAATCAAAAACGAACAGAAAATCAAAAGCTGGGAGGCGGCGCTGCTTGTGTCGCTGTGTATAAGCCTGTGCTGGGGTGCGGCGACTCAGGCAAGGCAAAACCGGCTCACGGAGGGCATCATACGGCTGCACGTGATAGCCGAGTCGGACGAACTGTCGGAGCAGGAGCTTAAAATGCGCGTTAGCGGCGCAGTGACGGACTACCTTACCCCGCTGCTGAGCGAGTGTGAGACGCCGGAACAGGCAGGACCGCTCATAAACGACAGGCTGGCGGCAATTGAATCCGCGGCGCTTGCCGAGTCCGAGGGACGGTCCGTGACGGTGAATTTCGGCCGCGCGGCCTACGGAACTCGTATTGCCGACGACTGCACTTTGCCCGCGGGAAACTACAATTCCCTGCGCGTGGTGATAGGCTCAGGAGCGGGACATAACTGGTGGGGTGTAATCTTCCCTCAGCTTACGGCTGAGAGTGTAAGCGAGCAGGGCAGCGCCGTGAGCCTCCTGGGCGAGGACAACGTCAGACTCATAACCGAGGGCGAGGAGGGCTTTGCCGTGAGGTTTAAGATGCTGGAGTGGCTGGAGGACGCAAGGGAGCTTTTTGATTGACAGGGGTTCGGACACGGAGCCTTTAGAATAAACGGGGGCCTCAAAGAGGCTCCCGTTTATTCTAATCCTCATCCAATTTCAGCACGGCGAGGAAAGCCTCGGTGGGCATTTGGACGGTGCCGAGGGAGCGCATGCGCTTTTTGCCCTCCTTCTGCTTTTCCAGGAGCTTCTTCTTGCGTGTTATGTCACCGCCGTAGCACTTGGCAAGCACGTCCTTGCGTAAAGCCTTGACGGTTTCACGCGCGATAATCTTGCCGCCTATAGCCGCTTGGACAGGCACCTCAAAAAGTTGACGCGGAATGTTGTCCTTGAGCTTTTCGCATATCCTTCTCGCGCGGCCGTAGGCCTTGTCCTTGTGCGCGATGAAGCTCAGCGCGTCCACCTGCTCGCCATTGAGCAGCAAATCCACCTTCACAAGCTCGCTTTCGCGGTACTCCAAAAAATCATAGTCGAGCGAGGCGTAGCCCTTGGTACGCGCCTTGAGCGTGTCGAAAAAATCGTAGACTATCTCGTTGAGCGGCAGGTTGTAGTGCAGCTCGACGAGATTTTTGTCCAGGTATTGCATGTCCTTGTATTCGCCGCGGCGGTCCTGGCACATGGGCATGATGCTGCCTATGTAGTCCGGCGGCGCGATTATCGATGCGCGTACAAACGGCTCCTTAGACTCGACTATCTGCGTCGGGTCAGGGTAGTTGTGCGGGTTGTCCACGCGCACGAGCGAGCCGTCCGACTTCGTAATCTCGTAGATGACCGACGGCAGTGTGGTTATAAGGTCAAGATTGAACTCCCGCTCAATGCGCTCCTGGATAATCTCCATATGCAGCATACCCAAAAAGCCGCAGCGAAAGCCGAAGCCGAGAGCCACGGAGCTCTCCGGCTCGTAGGACAGCGAAGCGTCGTTGAGCTTGAGCTTTTCCAGCGCGTCGCGCAGGTCGCCGAAGCGTGAGCCATCCTCAGAGTAAATACCGCAATAGACCATTGGACGCACAGGACGGTAACCGGGCATGGGCTCAGACGTGGGATTTTGCGCGTCGGTCACGGTGTCGCCAACGCGCGTGTCTGTCACGGTTTTTATCGAAGCGGTGAAGCAGCCGACGTCGCCGGCGCGCAGGGCCCGCACATTCTCCACGCCTATGGGCCTCAGATGTCCGCACTCGAGTACCTTGTACGCTGCTCCGGAGGCCATCATCTTTATCTCCTGACCTATGGAAAGAGTGCCGTCGACTATCCTCACATACACCACAACGCCGACGTAGGGGTCGTACTGACTGTCAAATATCAAAGCCTTGAGCGGCGCGTCGGGGTTACCGGATGGCGGCGGGACATTTTTTACTATGTCCTCCAGAACTGCCTGCACGTTCAGCCCCTGCTTGGCGCTTATCTCCGGCGCGTTTTCGCAGTCAAGACCGATGATGTCCTCAATCTCTCCCTTGACCTTCGCGGGGTCTGCCGCGGGCAGGTCTATTTTGTTTATAACCGGCAGTATCTCCAAATCGTGGTCCAGCGCCAGATAGGTATTTGCCAGCGTCTGGGCCTCCACGCCCTGGGCCGCGTCCACAACCAGTACGGCCCCCTCACAGGCAGCCAGCGAACGCGAGACCTCGTAGTTGAAATCGACATGGCCCGGCGTGTCTATCAGATTGAGCTCGTAAGTCTTGCCGTCGAGCGACTCGTAGTCGAGATGCACCGCGCGGGCCTTTATGGTTATGCCGCGTTCGCGCTCAAGCTCCATATTGTCGAGAATCTGGTCCTCCATCTCGCGCTGGGGCACCGCACGGCACAATTCTATCAGCCGGTCCGAGAGCGTGGACTTGCCGTGGTCAATGTGAGCGATTATTGAAAAATTTCTTATGTTTTCCTGCTTTGTCATATCTTTTGCTCCTTTAGGGCGTTCTCCGCGCGCTCGGCTAGAGCGCGAAGCTGCGCCGCTATGTCGGCAAGCGCCTCCCCGCCCGCCGCGCCGGCGGGACTGTCGCTCAGTCCAAGCATATAGTCCGCGGACACACCGTAATATTTACAGGCGCGGCACAGAAACGGCAGTCCCGGTTCTCTCGCGCCATTTTCATAGTGAGACAGCAGCGCCTGGCTTATATTCAAATCCGCTGCCGCTTTTCTCTGCGACAGTCCACGCGAGCGCCGAAGCTGCGACATGTTCCTGGAAAATGCGTCCTCCATGGGGCAGGGACCTCCCAAATGATTACTTTCTGTTGAAATATTATATCGGTTCCGCTGCCTTTTGTAAATACACACTTAAAAAAAAGAGCCTCAGATTTTCGCCGTGATGTGCTATTTGACGACGCTGCCTGACAAAAGAAATTTGTGCATACAAAAAAATATGTATCAGAGGCTGTTAAAGACTTGACATTTTTCCTGAAAGTGTTAAAGTTAGATTGTTATAAATTAGTATATGGCCCGCCGGAGAAGCAGGCGCGGCCGGATGCGAACAATAAATTGTTTGGAGGAAACAAGAGATGTTTGATAAGCTTACCGAGGCGCTCCGCGCCAATCCCAAGACAATAGTATTTACCGAGGGCACCGACGCGCGCATACTCAACGCCGCGGACCGGTTGCTGCGCGAAGAACTTATGGGCGTGGTTCTTGTCGGCGAGGTTGCCGCCGTTCAGGCCGCCGCGGCTGCGGGCAACTTCAACGTGGACAAGGCGCAGATAATCGACCCCGCCGCCTATGACGGAATGGACGCCATGGTCGACAAAATGGTCGAGCTGCGCAAGGGCAAGATGACCGCCGACGACTGCCGCCAGAGCCTCATGCGCGGCAACTACTTCGGCACTATGCTCGTTAAGATGGGCGTAGCCGACGCGCTGCTCGGCGGCGCGACCTACTCCACCGCTGACACTGTGCGTCCCGCTCTTCAGCTTATCAAGACCAAGCCCGGAAACAGCATTGTCTCGTCCTGCTTCATCATGGTGCGCGACAAGGCCGACGGCACCCAGGAGCGCCTTGCCATGGGCGACTGCGCGATAAACATCCACCCCAGCGAGGACAATCTTGTTGAGATTGCGGTTGAAACCGCCAAGTGCGCCCAGACCTTCGGCATCGACCCAAAGGTGGCTTTCCTGAGCTTCTCGACCAAGGGCAGCGC